>JAIRMP010000172.1 GCA_031258615.1 Spirochaetaceae bacterium
CGCTTTCTTTATCTGTTTCACAAGAAAGCCCGGACTTACTACTATTCCCAATACTTCCCGAAAAAAATCCTTCAACGCGCTGAATGACACATGACATCTCCCTTTCAAATACGCCGCAAACGCAATAAGGCTTATCGAAAACAATCCGCTGGAGGCTTCCTCTGGCGCGGACGCCGTGTGTTTCGTTTGACATCCGGAACAGGTATAAGTATGACACCGGTACTCTTTCACGATAAACGGCTTTTCTACCATTTCTATCTGTTGTTTTACGACCATTTCTTCACACTCCTCCAATCTGCCGCCGCATACCGGACATACATCAAGCGTTCTTTCAATGACCTTGTCGACTTGCTCCGGGGGAAACGGCGCGCTCATGTTTTTTATGACCGGGCTGTCCGCCTATCTTCCGTTTTTTACCGTCTTTTCTTTTTTGCGCGTCGGTTTTCGGTTTTACTATATCTGATGAGGGCGGCATGGAGGAATTGCTAGAGTCTTTTTGCTGGCGGGCAACGGTCGCCTGCAGTTCTACGACTTGCCGTTCAAGTTCAACTATTCGCGTTTCAAGCTTTTTGATTGTTTCGGCTTGTTGATCAATCAGTTTTGCCTGTTCTCTGATGATTCTTGCCTGGTTTTCAACTGTTTTTTGTAAGTTTTCCCCGCCCATATTTCATTTTTACCATGTTCCCTCTTTTTGTTCAAGAGGGGGCGTGAACGGTTACAAAATTAGAGAGTCTAATCGAGCGGACTTTTTCCGCGCTCACCGCCTTTTCCATATCTTGATATGCCTGTCAATAACTAGCGATTACTTCACCCCCTAAGGGCGCTAATTCACAGGCAAAAAGATCACCCCCTTGGGTAAAACGTTAAAAAAGCAAAAAATGACTGGGCGTGTCTCATGCGCCTTCTATGAAGCCTCTGGGAGGGGTTTATAAAACGCTTGCCCACTGGAAAATTTTGCGTTTTTGTCAGGGGGGGTGAACGAATCCCTTGTTAATTTGGGGGGTGAACTTTTCCTTTGTTAACGACATATCCCTTGACAAAAGATAAATGGTATAATATCATATAGCCATGAATCAAAATTTGTCTATAATGAAGCAAATTGTTGCATTTATTACCTCGAAATTGTCTCCGGAAAGGATAATATTATTTGGATCTTATGCAAGAGGAGATAATACGGAAAATAGCGATATAGATATTTTGACAATAATAAAAAATTGCGAACATTCCCCCGCCATAGAAACCTTTCTGGAACAAACCCGCATTACCGGCAAGAAGATAGCCCTTTTCTGTTGCTGTGCGGTGGAAAAGGCAAGGTCTTTGACAAGCTGAAAAAAAGCCTTTCCGATAACACCTTTGCCGGCGAAATAGCATTTATCAACCCGTTAAAACAGGATACCGGCGCGCTTGCCTCTCAAATCCGCCTCTGGGTAGGGGAGATTTCAAGCGGAGAGTGAATAGTGTGTCCGCGAATGATAAAGAGAGCGTCCAAAAATGGTAACTGACACTGGTATTGAAATATACGCCGCGCCGGTGTATAAACCGTGAATACAAGGACAGGGTGGGGGTTTTGACTGCCGTGTCAGCCGGTGAGGGCGTTGGCTACCGTGTCATCTGCTCCTACCGGGCCAAACGCTACGCCGCAGCCTTTGGAACTGCCATTTTTTTCTTTGAAGAGTGAACAAAAAATCATTTTTCACTTCACTGGCGGGCTGGCGTAGAGCTTTTTGGGGCCTTGCCTGACCCTGTACTTTGGATTTGTTTCGAGTATCAATTTTTCCAGAACTTTGGGGTCGTCCGGCAGGTGGTAGGTGCATATCGCCAGTTTTGGAGCGAATTCTTTTAGCACATTTTTTGCGCCGGCGAGCATATCGCGTTCAGCCCCTTCTATATCCGCCTTTATAAAATCTATTTTGTTGATGTTGTTGTCCGCGGCGAATTTATCCAGCGTGGCAATAGAAATGTTATGCCGATTTTTCTTATGGTTGGTAATATCGCCCTGTTGTACGTTAATCGTGTTGCCGCCCGGATCTTCATCATCAATAAACATTTCTACTTCGCCGTCAATGTTTCCAAGCCCTTTTTTGACGGGAAAAATTTTGCCGCCGTTCAATTCCGCCGTCTTTTCCAAAATCTCGAATGTAGCATCTACCGGCTCAAACGCATAGCAGAACGCGCCGCGAGCCGCCGCGTAAGCGGCAAAATCCCCGATAAACGAACCGGCGTCAATCACCGTGTCCCCCGCCTTTACACTTACGTCAAAGTCCCCATCCGTGTACCCGTAGGGGCCTTCCGGCGTATTGTTTTAGAGCATGGTAACTGTATTTTTGCCGTAATCGTCATCGAACAGTACATGGAATAAAAAAGTGTCGGAAAATACGCCGACTAGGTCATTCATCGCGGGATGCCCGTCTTTTAGGTATGGGACTTTTGCCCCGTTAAAGTTAAAACAAGGCTCATCTCCGCCTTCGAGCCAAATTTTCAAGAAATCGGGAGACATCATGCCATCAGGCTTTGCCCGCAGAAACTCCAAGACTTCCGCCGATTTATCAAAACGGATACTGTTGTCTTCTATGCCATGTATGATGGTCTTTGTGAGCGCTCCAAGTTTTAACCTCGCGTCTCGAGCCATCGTATAACGTGTGAACCGGCGGCGTGTGTTAAGCCCTCCTACATTATCGCAGACTCTATAGACTCGTTTGCAGACTGCGGCAAGTTCTTTTTGCGTTTCCGCAACAATGCGTTTCATTTCCGCGGAAGATTCCTTCATGAAGCGTTCCGTTTCCGCAAATTTGCGGTCGGTTTCCTCAAACATCGCCCATACTTTTTCGAAGCTGAGGGTTTTTCCCCTTTCAGCCGCCTGTTCCGCCGTCATCATGGCGTTGCCCCCGATTCCATTATGACAGGGAAGCGGTATTTTTGGAAGGTGGGATAAAGTATTCGGATTCGGTAAACAGAGCGGTTGACAGATAAGCTGAAGAGACAGGACAAATGACACCATTAAGGCACATTTGTACTAACGCTTACAAGATACCCCGCCGCAAATTTTGTTTGCGCCTCTGCGACGGGGCGGTTCATTTATAGGGCAAATTCAATGCTTTTTTCCACATTTAGTGACAAGAATAAAATTGCAGGGCAAAAACTATACGCCTATGCACCTTTGTGGTTAAAAACATACCGGTATCGTCTCTACATGTCCGGCAGTATGGAATTTCCTACATTTTCGTAGTATTTTATACGCTGGGTACAGGATTGTAGGACTCGTCAAGCGCGGCGGCGGGTTTGTCCAGGGGGGAGGCGCGGCCTCGACCGGGCGGCGGAATGTTTTTCGTCTTTGAGGACGGTTTCAGCAGGGAAAGTCGCGGGGTAAGGACGGCGGGGCGGTTGGTCGTGAGCCGGCGTATCTGTTTGGCACGGTTTTTGCTGTTAAATGTAATGCGTATGCCGTTAGGCAACGCGAAAAAAATGAGGTGATAATGAGAAAAATCGCTATTTACGGGAAGGGTGGCATAGGGAAGTCCACAACCACCCAAAACACCGTCGCCGCCCTGGCGGAGATGGGGAAGAACATGATGGTGGTCGGCTGCGACCCCAAGGCGGATTCTACCCGCCTCTTGCTGAACGGGCTGGCCCAGAAGACTGTGCTGGATACGCTCCGTACCGAGGGGGAAGACCTGGACCTGGATGATGTGGTGAAAACCGGCTTCAAGGGGACGCGGTGCGTGGAGTCAGGCGGCCCTGAACCGGGCGTCGGCTGCGCTGGCAGGGGCATCATCACTTCCATTAACCTGCTGGAACAGTTGGGGGCCTTCGACCCCCAGTACAAGCTGGACTACACCTTTTACGATGTCCTGGGGGACGTGGTATGCGGCGGTTTCGCCATGCCGATACGGGACGGCAAGGCCGAGGAAATTTATATCGTCTGTTCCGGCGAGATGATGGCGATGTACGCGGCCAACAATATCTGCAAGGGCATCATGAAGTTCGCCGAGGCCGGCTCTGTGCGGCTGGGCGGGCTTATCTGCAACAGCCGCAAGGTTGACAGGGAGGCGGAACTGATCGGCGCGCTGGCGGAAAGGCTGGGTACCCAGATGATTCATTTTGTGCCGCGTGACAACATGGTGCAGCGGGCGGAGATAAACAAAAAAACGGTTATCGACTTTGACCCAAGCGTCAGTCAGGCCGACGAGTACCGCAAGCTGGCGGCAGCGATCGAGAATAATAAGATGTTCATCATCCCCAATCCCCTTGATATATCGGAGCTGGAGAAACTGCTGATGGAGTTCGGCATCGCCGATTAGCGCACTTGGCGCCTCAGGCGGGCGCCTTCCCTCAATTCAAAGATAACATTAAAGGAGAAATAGCATGGTTATGATAAGGGCTATTGTGCGGCCTGAAAAAGCGGAGGCTGTCATGGCGGAACTGATGGCCGCCGGGTTTCCCTCGGTAACGAGGATGAATGTGTCGGGCCGGGGCAAACAGCGCGGGATCAGAATAGGCGAGATAAGCTATGACGAGATACCCAAAGAGCTTTTGCTGATGGTGGTAAAGGACGCTGACAAAAGCTTCGTTGTGGAGAAAATCATGGAAACAGCCCGCACGGGAAAGGGGTCTTACGGAGACGGAAAGATTTTTGTGTCGCCGGTTGAGGAGGTGTACACCGTAAGCTCCGGCTTGAAGGAAGAGGCGGACACGGGGGCGGCGGCGGATGTTTCCGGGGGGAAAGCATGAAGGAAGTGATGACCATTATCAGGATGAACAAGATGAATATAACAAAAAAAGCCCTTGCCGAAGCGGGCATTACCTCCATGTACGCCAAGGAGTGTCTGGGGCGGGGCAAGGGGACGGTCGAGATTCCCAGGTACATTGAGGGGGCGGCGGAACGGTACCAAGACATGATCGAAGAGATGGGAATACAGGGCCGGCTTATCCCTAAGCGTATGATAAATGTCATCGTCCCGGATAAGCTCGTGAAAACGGTGGTGAATACTATGATCAGGGTGAATAAAACCGGCAGAAGCGGAGACGGCAAGATTTTTGTTATGCCTGTCTCCGAATCATGGCGGGTCCGTACCGGAGAATCCGGCGATGAAGTGCTGGATATGTAAAACCAGCGGCGTGAAAACAGGGGGTGTTTATGACGGCGGAGTATGAGGCGTCCGAAATAGAAGAGTTTAGGGAGGAGGTTCTGCGGAAGTACCCTCCCAAGGTTGCCAAAAAGCGCGCGAGGCAAATCGTTATTAACAATGTTGAGGGCGGGGAGATTACGCCTGAGATACTGGCAAATACCCGGACGATTCCGGGCATTATCAGCATGAGGGGCTGCGCCTATGCCGGCTGCAAAGGGGTAGTGCTGGGTCCTACCAGGGACATACTCCAGATTACCCACGGGCCTATAGGCTGCGGGTTTTACAGTTGGCTCACCAGGCGCAACCAGACGCGGCCTTGCACGGATACGGACCCGAACTACATGACCTATGCCATGTCCACAGACCTCCAGGAGGATGAGATCATCTTTGGCGGGGAAAAGAAACTCCGCGCCGCCATTGACGAGGCGGTGGCGCTCTTCCACCCCAGAGCGATAGGGATCTTTTCTACCTGCCCGGTAGGGCTCATCGGCGACGATGTTCACGCCGTGGCGCGGGCCATGGAGGAGAAGTACCCTGACATCAACATCTTCGGGTTTTCCTGCGAGGGCTACAAGGGCGTAAGCCAGTCGGCGGGGCACCATGTGGCGAATAACAAGGTCTTTACGGATGTTGTAGGCGTAAACGATAGTTATGAAAAGCCGGGTAAATTCAGGTTTAACATTCTGGGGGAGTACAATATCGGGGGGGACGCCTTCGAGATTGAACGTATCGTGGCGGACTGCGGCCTTACCATACATTCAACCTTTTCGGGAAACTCGGTCTACGACGAGTTTTCCTCATCCCATACGGCTGACCTCAACGTCGTTATGTGCCACCGGTCGATCAATTACCTGGCGGAAATGATGGAGAGGAAGTACGGCATCCCATGGTTCAAAGTGAACTTTGTAGGGGCGGAAGCTACGTCCAAGTCGCTGCGCAAGATAGCGCTGTATTTTCAGGATGAGGCGCTGCTAAAGCGGACGGAGGATGTGATAGCAAGGGAGATGGAGGAAGTTGAAAAGGTCAGGCTGGATGTGAGGCCGCGCTGCGAGGGGAAGACGGCGGTGTTGTATGTAGGGGGTTCCCGCGCCCACCACTATCAGGAACTCCTTGCGGAAATAGGGATGCGTACCATCTCCGCCGGCTATGAGTTTGCCCACAGGGACGACTATGAAGGCCGCCGGGTGCTGCCCTCGATTCTGGTGGACGCCGACTCCCGTAACATTGAGGAGCTGAGCGTGGAGGCTGACCCCGAACGCTACCGGCCCCGGATCAGCGTGGAAGAAAAAGAAAGGCGGGAGGCGGAAGGGTTTGCCTTCAACGATTACCGGGGCATGATGGCCGAAATGCCCAACTCCTCCCTGATTATTGATGATTGCAACCACTACGAGCTTGAGGAACTTCTTGACCGTTACCACCCCGACCTGGTGTGCGCCGGGATCAAGGAAAAATACGTGGTGCAGAAGCGGGGGATTCCGATGAAACAGCTTCACAGCTACGACTACATGGGGCCGTTTGCCGGCTACAGGGGGGCCGTCAACTTCTACCGCGAGATAGACCGGCTTTTGAACTGCGGCATCTTTCGCTTTGCCAAAGCGCCTTGGGAGAAGTCGCCGGAACTTTCGGCCACCTATGGATTTAACGGATGAGGCCGCCCGGCGGTTTTGAAACAGACAGGAGCAGACTATGTTATTACGGCACACGCCAAAAGAAATTACCGAACGCGGCGCTTTGACCATAAACCCGGCCAAAACCTGCCAGCCTGTGGGGGCCATGTACGCCGCCCTGGGGGTGCACAGGTGCCTGCCCCACAGCCACGGTTCCCAGGGTTGCTGCGCCTACCACCGCAGCGCCCTCACCAGGCATTATGACGAGCCTATCATGGCTTCCACATCTTCTTTCACCGAGGGGGCTTCGGTTTTCGGCGGGATGGCGAACCTGTTGGAATCTATCAACAATATCTTTACCCTGTACGACCCGGACATCATAGCGGTGAACACCACCTGCCTTTCGGAGGTGATCGGGGACGACCTCAACCAGATTATCAACCGGGCGGTCTCGGAAAACAAAATACCGGCGGGGAAGACCGTGCTGTACGCCTCTACCCCAAGTTTCAAGGGTTCCCATGTTACAGGTTACGCCAATATGCTCGCGGCTCTGGCGCGGCATTTCGCAAAAAATACGGGGAACAGGAACGGGGACATCACAATTCTGCCCTCTTTTATCGAACCCAGCGACATGGCGGAGATAAAACACATACTCTCAGGGATGGGGATAGCGTATATCATGTACCCCGATACTTCCGGGGTGGTGAACGCCCCGATGGACGGCGCGTTCCGTATGTATCCCAAAGGCGGGGCTCCACGGGAAAAAATTATCCGCTCAGGGGATTCCCGCTGCGCGCTGGCCCTGGGCCGGGCGGGGACTCTTGAGGCCGCACGGCTACTGGACACCAAATGCAAGGTCAGGACTGAGGTCTTGGAGCTTCCCATAGGGATCAGCGCTACGGACAACTTTGTCGAAACGCTGATCAGGACGGCGGGGGTAACGGTTCCGGAAAGCCTCAATGTTGAGCGGGGACGGCTGGTGGATGTGCTTTGCGACAAGGCGCAATATGTCTACGGCAAGAAGGTTTCCATCATGGGGGACCCAGACATCCTTCTCGGCCTGGCCCGCTTCTGCGCGGACGCGGGAATGAGGATACTCCACATTGTAAGCGGCACTCCGGCGGGGGCGGAATGGGAGAAGCTGATAAAGGAAATAGCCGGCCCGGGCGTGGTGGTAAAGACGGGAGCGCAGGCGGATCTCTTTTACCTGCACCAGCTCATTCAGAACAACAAGCCGGACATCCTTTTTGGAAACACATACTGCAAGTACATAGCGCGGGACATGGACATCCCGCTGATCCGTACCGGATTTCCGATTTATGACCGCGTAGGCCACTCCTACTTCCCGATAACCGGCTACCGGGGCGGCCTCCACCTGCTTGTAAGAATTCTGGATGCCGTGATGGACCGCATGGACCGGGACTCCCCTGAGGAAAGTTTTGAACTGGTGATGTAAGAAAACGGGCGCGGCAGCGCGAGGAGTAATGGAGAACGGTTGATATGACGGAAGTGTTGGAAGCAAGAAAAAAACAGGTGCTGGTGAAGGGCAGGGACGAATTCGCGCTGGAATGTGAGAAGGCCAGCGTCGCCGGCTCTGTGAGTCAGCGGGCCTGCGTGTTCTGCGGCTCGCGGGTGGTGCTGTACCCAATAGCGGACGCGCTGCACCTGATCCACGGGCCTATAGGCTGCGCGGCCTACACGTGGGAACTGCGGGGGAGCCTTTCCTCCGGGCCGGAACTGCACCGCTTGAGCTTTTCTACCGATTTGCGGGAGACGGACGTGATTTACGGGGGCGAGAGGAAACTCTACGCCGCCCTGTCAGAGCTTATCGCCGCTTATCGGCCCCGCGCCGCCTTTGTATACTGCACCTGCATCATCGGCCTTATCGGCGACGATGTGGACGCCGTATGCCGGCGCTCCGAATCTGAGTGGGGCATACAGGTTATCCCGGTACATTCGGAGGGCTTCAAAGGCACCAAGAAGGACGGCTACAAGGCCGCCTGCGAAGCGCTGTTCGCCCTCACCGGCAAAGACAGCGCCGCTCCGGTTCCAAAGTTCGGTATCAACATACTGGGGGAATTCAACCTGGCCGGCGAGACCTGGATCATCAAGGATTACTACCGGCGCATGGGCGTCGATGTCGTTTCCTGTATTACCGGAGACGGCAGGGTAGACGAAATCGGCGGGGCGCACCGGGCCCGCCTCAATGTGGTTCAATGCTCAGGTTCCATGACTTTCCTGGCAAAGATGATGAAGGAACGGTACGGCATCCCGTTTATCCGGGTTTCTTACTTCGGCATTGAGGATTTAAGCAGGGCTCTCTACGATGTGGCGGAATTTTTCGGCGATGAGTCCCTTATTGAAAACACGAAAAACCTTGTCCGGCAGGAAGTTTCCGCCCTGCTCCCCAAGCTGACGGGATTCAGAAAAGACCTTGAAGGGAAAAAGGCCGCCGTGTATGTGGGCGGCAGTTTCAAGGCTTTTTCGATGGTAAAGGCGCTGCGCCACCTGGGAATGGAGACGGTGGTGGCCGGTTCCCAGACGGGTTCCCCTGAGGATTACGAGTACTTAAAGGAGATTACCAATGAGGGAACTATCATCCTTGACGACACGAACCCGCTTGAGCTTTCAGGGTTCATCCTGGAAAAGGGGGCAGACCTTCTTATCGGCGGCGTGAAGGAACGCCCCATCGCGTACAAGATGGGCATAGGCTTCTGCGACCACAACCACGAGCGCAAGGAGGCCTTGGCCGGCTTTGAGGGGATGCTCAACTTTGCCCGTGAAGTCCATAGCTCGGTAACGAGCCCGGTGTGGAAGTACGCGCCGGCCCGGAACAGGGCGGGAGGCAGGGGATGACGGAGCTGACTCATTCCCCTGCCGCCAGCTTTACCAGCGCGAGAAACGCCTGCAAGCTCTGCGCGCCTCTTGGGGCCTGCGTGGTTCTGCGGGGCATTGAGGGCTGCATACCGCTGATTCACGGTTCACAGGGTTGTTCCACCTATATACGGCGCTATACGATCAGCCATTTCAGGGAACCTATGGACATTGCCTCGTCCAACTTTGTCGAAGCCGCCGCCATTTTTGGCGGCAGGGACAATCTCTTTACCGCGCTGGACAATGTGTCCCGCTCGTACCGGCCCCAGGCTGTCGGCGTTACTTCCACCTGTCTTTCCGAAACGATGGGCGAAAATGTCCCGCTGTACCTGAAGCAGTACGAGGCGGAACGGGCGCTGGGGCGGCGGAATAACGGCGGTTGTAACCCGGCGGTATTCTACGCCTCTACCCCAAGTTACCGTGGTACCCACATGGACGGTTTCCATGAGGCGGTGTGGGGCGCCGTTACCGCCTTTGCCGGGACGGACGACCTGATCGGCGGGCCGGAGCCGGCGGCCGGTGAAGGCGGCGGGAGGGTGAACCTTATCGCCGGTCTTGTTTCCGCCGCCGACCTGCGGGAACTGCGCGCCATGCTGGAATCCTTAAGCGTTCCCTATACCCTGCTGCCTGACTATTCCGAGAGTCTTGACGGCCCTGTTTGGGAGACGTATCAAAAACTTCCGGCCGGTGGGACAGCACTGGAGGATATACGGCGTATGGACAGGGCGGCGGGCACCCTGTACCTGGGAACGCCGCCGGGAAAGGACGCGGGGGCGTGGCTTGCGGAAACAAAAGGGGTTCCGCTGTTTCGCCGGGAGCTTCCTATAGGCATAGAAAACTGCGACGCTTTTTTCGAAGCGTTGGAGCGTATAAGTGGGCGGGAGATGGGTGAGCCTCTGGCCAAAGAACGGGGCAGGCTGATTGACGCCTACATAGACGGCCACAAGTACGTGAACGGCAAGCGGGCGGTGATCTACGGGGAGGCGGATTTTGTCTGCGCTCTCGCCTCTTTTCTGGATGAAATCGGAGTTGTACCGGTGATCGCGGCAACCGGCGCGGATGATCCGGGCCATGCGTTTGAGAGACGCATTGGGGCTGTCCTGAAAAACTGCCGCGAGAAAGTCGAAATTCTTGCCGGCGGGGATTTTGCTTCCATACTGGAAAGAGCGCTGGAATTGAAGCCGGATTTTGTGATGGGAAACAGCAAGGGGCTCTATCTTTCCCGCGGCCTTCACATTCCGCTGGTACGCTGCGGCTTCCCCATACATGATCGCATCGGCGGCCACCGTATCCTGCATCTGGGCTACCGGGGCGCCCTCAATCTCTTTGACCTTATCTGCAACGCCCTGATGGAGGCGGCGCAGAATAGGCATGACAAGGGTTACACGTACCTTTGAGCGGCGGTAAAACGGCATGACGGAAGACGCTATGACAAACCAAAAAAAAATGGACGAGGGGCACCCCTGTTTTAACAGCGAGGCCCGGCACAGCGCCGCCAGAATACACCTGCCTGTGGCGGAAAAATGCAATATCCAGTGCAATTTTTGCAGCCGTAAGTACGACTGCGTGAATGAAAGCCGCCCCGGTGTTACAAGCGCGATACTGTCTCCCGTCCAGGCCCTGGCCTATCTCGATCTGGTGATGAAAAAGATGGAGGGCAGGACGCCGCTCTCCGTTATCGGCATTGCCGGACCCGGCGATCCGTTTGCCAACCCCGAAGAAACGCTGACAACGCTGGAACTGGTCAGGGAAAGGCATCCCGAAAAGACGCTGTGCCTCGCGACCAACGGCCTGGCTGTGGCCGAACACGTGGAAAGGCTTTCACGGCTCAAAATTTCCCATGTTACCGTAACGGTCAACGCTGTTGAGCCTGCAATCGGTGAAAAGATATATGCGTGGGTCAGGTACGGCCCCCGCGTGTACAGGGGCGCGGAGGCCGCCGCTCTTCTGCTTGAACGGCAGACGGATGGAATAAAACGGTTAAAATCCCTCGGTATAACGGTGAAAATCAATACGGTAATCATACCGGGGATAAACGAGGAGCACGCGGCGGCGGTGGCGCGGTACTGCGCCGGACTGGGTGCGGACATACAGAACTGCATCCCGCTGATGCACGCGGAGGGTTCAGCCTTTGCCGTCATCCCCGGCCCGCCGGCGGATAAGGTGTCCGCAATCCGCTCTGAGGCGGGGAAGTACCTCAGACAGATGTCGCACTGTGTACGCTGCCGGGCGGACGCGGCCGGACTGATCGGGGAAGAGCATGGCAAGGACCTCATCCGGCTGCAGGAAGAGGCTGCCCGCCCCAAACCAAGCAGGGAAAGGCCCAACCTGGCGGCGGCCTCTATGGAGGGGCTTTTCGTGAACCGCCATCTGGGGGAGGCCGCCTGGTTATGGGTGTTCGGCCAGGACAACGGAAAACCGGTGTTTCTGGAGCAGCGCCCCACCCCGGTACCGGGAACAGGCGACAGGCGCTGGGAAGACCTTGCCCGCGGCTTACCGGACTGCTTCGCGATCCTCGTCTCAGGCTGCGGCGCCGCGCCCAAACGGATTCTGGCGGCCAACGGCATAACGGTAATCGCCGGGGAGGGGCTCATAACCGAAACCGCCGGCTCCCTGTTTTCAGGCCGCGGCTTTCCGCGTATCTACGCCCTCCGCTGCGGAGTGGGCGTGGACTGCGGCGGCACCGGCTCAGGCTGCGGCGCATAGCCGCGCGTAACCGGCCTGTTTTATAGAGAATGAACCGCCCCGCCGCAGAGCGGCGGGGTATCTTGTAAGCGTTGCATTATTTACGCGGTTCGTTCCGTAAGGAAATTTATAATAGTGAGGGTCTACTACCAATTTTTTGTTGATGT
>JAIRMP010000175.1 GCA_031258615.1 Spirochaetaceae bacterium
TCCACTGCCTTTTTTCTCTTTTTCATGCCATTTGTATAGCATACTTGTAGTTATTAAACAAGTCTATTTTGAAAAATCTTTATATTCGTCCACATTGATGCCTTCAACAAAAATATTTAACCTGTCAAGTCCGGCGTCAATAATACGCAGGCTTAATTCACGATTTACTGACCCGGCAATCATAATAGAGTTGTTTGGAAACTTCAGTTTCCGCGCCCACTTCCATTAAAAAACGCAGTTTTGTAAGGCTGAAAGTCTGAAAAACTGCAAGACTGTGAGACAACCAACCGGGTTGTCGAACAAGTCTATTATGTCAACAAGTTTTTTATGACTTCTCCCAAAAATAATGACTACACACGATTTCAGAAACATCATATCCAGGCAGAGGCGTGTAATGACGATAATGATATGGGGAAATTTATTTTTATAGCGGCGGGCGCTATGGTTAAATAGTTTCCTTATGTGAATAATAGCAGTTATAGCGGAAAATGCGTATAAAAATAGGCCGGAAAGGCGGTTTTGACATACAAATCATCCTCTTTGCCGTGGCAGTCCTCACCACCGCCGTGCTGCTGGCGCCGCTACGGGCGCGGCTTTTGGACGGGACCGGCGGCCTCCGGGACGACCTCATGGCGAGGCTGGAGGCGCTGCTCGGAAAAAACATCTCCTACGGTTCGATTGGGCCGTCCATACTGGGAACGATAGATATTAAGGACATCCGCGTTTATGGCGGAGAAAACGAGGCGGTTGTCACGGTAAAACGGCTGCGGGTACGCTACTCGATCGCGGCGCTGCTGAGCGGCAAGACGCTGGGGGCGCTGTCCGCCGTTACTGTGGAGTCTCCGATTGTTGAGGCTGCCGCCGGCGGGGACATAGCCGAACTGTTTGGCGGCGGCGGAGTTGACGGCATCCCTGAAAGCATCAAAAAAATAGCGGGCATGGCGCCGGAAAGGCTGATTCTGCGGGTTTCCAGCGGGACGTTCCGGTTCAGAGCGGGAGAAAGTACAGCGGAACTGACGGAAATCGCGTTTTCGTCCCAGGTTATTGAAAATATTTTGCGATTCAGGCTTTCCGTACAGGCGGAAGCCAAAGTTTCGACGCCCCGGCCTGTTACGGCGGACCTGTCCGTCCGTGCGGACGGCGTTTACGACGTAATCAGCGGCAGGAGCGGGGTAAAGCTGCGCCTCGATTCGGTGAAAACATCGTATTTCTCGCTGTCCAGGCTCAATTTACTGGCAAGCCTGACAGAAAGCGCTGTAACCGTTCAAAAAGCGGGAGACACCGCGCCGTTCGATCTTGCCGTGAAGTATCATTTTGCCGACTCTTCGGTGAGCGGGCGGGCAAGTTTTGCCGGTTTTAGGTTTTCACGCCTGCTCTCCTTTTCGCCGGAATTCGGCGCGTGGAACAGTTGGCTTGGAACGCGGCTTTCCGGCTGGATAAACGCCTCGCTGGACAGGGAGGGGGAGCTTGCGTACCAGGCCGATCTGGGCGGGGACTTTGGGCAGGCCACCCCGCTGGGCGGCGGCAGCTTCGCGCTTGATGTCTCCGGCGGCTCCCGGAGCGCTTTTTTTAACGCGCTGGAGATCTCGCTACCGCGCGGCGATCTTTCCTGGACGGGCAGACTGGGCTACAGCCCGTTGATGCCGGACGGCGCCCTTACGTTAAAAGACTTCAACCTTACCAGGTCCGGGAGCAAGGACAGGAGTAACCCGCTCGACGGCAGCTTTATCGTATCGTCCTACGGAAACACGGTAAGTTTTTTTGCGGAAACCCTTACTGTGGGGGCCGGCGCGATGCCGGAGAGCGTGGAATTCCAGCCTTTTGACATTACCATTGAACATTCGGGCAGCGAACTGGACTTTTCGATGTCCGCCTTTCGTATAAGAAACGCTGAAACCTATGACGCGGCAAGTTTCGCGCGGATTTCCGCGGACGGTTCCTTCAACCTCGATAGTAAAAACATGGAAGTCCGGCTGGCGTCGGATTCGTTTTCACTGTACGACTTACTGAAGATGGCAGGGTGCGCGGTGGAATTGCCCGGCCTTCCCGTCCGCTCACAAATCTTTCTTGACAGGCTCCTTTTAAGCACGGAGATTTTTATTTCCGCCGAATCGAGCGACTTACTGTTCAATGTGCCGCACATGATTGTCGGCTGGAGTGGTGACAGCAATATATGGGCCAGCCTTTCACTTTCCGGTACGGAAGGCAATTTTGAGATGAGTGAGGGGCATCTTTTTTGGAACGGCGGCGGGGTGGATGTTACGGCGTCAGGCAGTTTTGCGGATACAGACGATATGATTTTTGACGCCGGTGTACGCATCAAAGACAGTATGTACACGTTCCAGGCAGCGATTCTTGAAAAAAACGACATTCATGTTTCAAGCTCGCTTGGCCTGACGATGGACGTACGCCGTTCCGCGCCGGAGAATGCTTTTACCGGCCTTCTGTTTCTGGACACGCCGCGCTTTCCGCTGGGCAGCGATTTTGCGGAGATCAAGGCGGAGGCGGACTTTCGCTACACTTCCCCCGTTTTATGGGAATTCAACCTTAAAGAGTTCAGGCTTTCTGGCGTAAAAACATCGCTTTCTACGATTACGTCCGTCGAAGTTATCGGGCGCGTGGATCAGGATGGTGCGGAATTCAGCCGGATATACTTTGACGACGGGCGCGGCGCGCTGTACGGCAGCGCTAACGGTAACTGGCGGGACTTTTTCAGGCAAGGGAACACAACCGTCACGGGCAACCTCAATCTGCGGGACATCAGCGGAGTCGAAACGATGAACGCGGAGGTGCGGTACGACGAGGAGGCGTTCTTTGTTTGGGTGAACGTCAACGAACTACAGAGCGGGAGGTTCTTTAACAGCACGGACAATATGTTCATTACCGGGAATATAGGATTTTTCAGGACTTTGGAAAACTGGTCGGTGGCCTTTGATCGTATCTCACTGCACGGCGTACTGAACCGCCAGCCCATCACGCTGCTGAGTGAACGCGCTTCCCTTAACAGTACGCGGCTCGACCTGAACGAAACACAGCTTAGCTACGGCAATTTTTCAGCGGAGATTCCATTTCTATACATAGATTTGAGTCAGTCCAGCCTGAACGGTTCCGCCCACATTTGGGGCAGGGCTCTTGACAGTGAGTTTAATTCGAATCTGAACATAAACGCCGTTTTTGCCGGCAGCGATTCATGGTTTAACATAAAGAACTCGCTGGAATCGTTCGACGGCGTGATCAACTTTGAAAACACCAGCTTTAGCGCCTTTGAAAGCGAACAAAGTTTTGATTTCAGGTTTTCAAGAAACCAACAGATATGGAATATCGAGGGCGGGCCAAACAACATGGTGCGTCTGCACATGGACGAGGGCGGGGATTTCTTTGCGTCATTCTCTTATCCGGCTCCGGTTCAGGGTGCGATAGTCGGTTTTATCAGGAACGGAAGGATAGAGGCGGATACCTCAAACTTTTACGTGGACCTTTCGTCCCTGTGGAACTATATACCGATGAACAGGATTTCCATTGCCGGCGGTTTTGCGCTGGCGGATGTCCGCATAACCGGCCCCCTCCGCGACCCTGAATTCTTTGGCACGGCGAGGGCAAACAGCCTGCGGCTAAACGTCCCCGACTTTGTCACGGACGAGATAGGCCCTACCCCGGCCTTTCTGACGCTTGACGGCAGCGAAATACGCCTTGAACCGCTAAGCGTGCGGATAGGCAGGGGGGAGGGCAGCCTGAGCGGGAGTCTGCTAATATCCCGCTGGCGGCCTTCGTCGTTCGAGGCCGCCCTTACGGTAAAGCAGGATAAACCCATCCCGATCAATATGAATGTAGCCGGTTTTTTTATTGACGGGACGGTTTTCGGCCTGTTAAAACTGAGCGGCGATGGTCAGGTGTTGAATGTTTCAGGCGATATAGGCAGCGATAACATTGAAATATCGTTATCGGCGGAGGATGCGGGCGCGCAGAACGGCGGCGCCGCTCCGCAGGCTATGTCCGTACAGACAGATATAATGATTACGGCGGGCAAGAAGGTTGAATTCATCTGGCCCAACGCCAATATCCCTATACTACAGGCTTACGCCGCGTACGGTTCCGGCCTGAGAGTCGTAAGCGACACGCTTTCAGGCAACTTTTCGCTTAACGGCGAGGTGAATATACGCGGCGGGGAGGTGTTCTATTTCCAGCGCAGTTTTTATATAAAAGAGGGTTCGTTAAACTTTAACGAGTCGGAAATTCAGGTTGACCCGCGTCTGAGCGTAGTAGCGGAGACCCGTGACCGGACAAACAATGAACAGGTTACAATATCGATGATAGTGGACAACCAGCCTCTAAGCTCGTTTGAGCCGCGTTTTGAATCGACTCCCGCGCTCTCGCAAATTGAAATATTCACGCTGCTTGGCAACAGCCTTTCCGGGACTCCAACGGAGAATAACGCGATCGAGAGGGCCTTTGTGTCGTCCACTGCCGATGTGATCGCCCAGTTCGGCGTGATACGCCAGTTTGAGAATACCGTCCGCGACCTTCTGCACATCGATATGTTTTCTATGCGGACGCAGGTACTACAGAACGCGATACTGCTGAATATGTTCCGCGGCTCCGACAGCGCGGAGACCGGCGACATACTCCAGCCTCAGGCCCAGACACAAAATGAACTGCGTATCGGTAACTATTTTGACAATACGACTGTTTTCTTAGGTAAGTACATAGGCTCCGGACTTTTTGTCCAGGCGATGTTTTCGCTACGGTACGATCCGCTCCGTCCCGATATGGGCGGTTTGTGGATAGAGCCGGATTTGAGCATGGAATTGAAGGGACCTTTATTCGATATCAGGTGGGAACTCGTGCCTACGCATCCGGAAAATATTTGGATAACTGATAACAAAATAACTTTGTTAAAAAAGTGGACCCTGCCGTAATGCGCGCCTTGACAGGTATGTTCTTTTGAGGTTATCTTGTTTTGAAATTGAACATTAAAATGAATGCGCCGCGTAGAGCGGCGGCTGTGTTTGCGGTATTACTGATCTTTTCACAGGCTGTTTTTGCCCAGGATGAGGAATGGTATATTGGTAAGCCTATAGAAAGGATCACGTTTGAAGGGCTCCGTCATGTAAAAATGACAGACCTTGAGGGCGTAACCGAACAGTATGTCGCCAAAACATTTACAGACGAGCTTTTTTGGGAGCTGACCGGTCAGCTCTACGCGCTTGAACTGTTCGAGGTCATAAATCCCAGCGCCGTGCCCGCTGACCCGCTGGGGTCTTCCGTAATAATCCTTTTTACCGTTGTTGAACGGCCATTCGTTTCGAGCATCGTTTTTGAGGGTTCAAGCGGGCTGCGGCGCAGTGAATTGCTCGACGTTATCTCGCTGAAACCGAACGATGTAATAAATCAGCTTAAAATACGTGTAGACGAGCAGGCGATCTTAAACAGATACCTTGAAAAAGGTTACCCCGATGTAAGCGTCAGTTCAAGAACAGAAACTGACAGCAACGGCAGCATAAAGGTTACCTTTGTAATCAGCGAAGGAACAAAGATCACTATAGAGGCGATTCAGTTTCAGGGCATCAATGTATTTTCCAACAACACACTGCAAAACCAGCTGTCCCTCAAGAGAAAGACCCTGCTCAACGACGGCGCGTTTCAGGAGGCAAAGCTCATAGCTGACCGCGCCGCGATAACCCGTTTCTATCACGACCGCGGCTACATAGACGCGGACATAACGGACGTAACCCGCGAAATCCGTACGGACAAAAAGGGGAATTTCCTTACGCTTGTGTTTCAAATATACGAGGGCCCCATTTACACATTCGGCGGCGTTACCTTCGAGGGCAACCATATTTTCAAGACGGACGAGCTGCAAAAACTGATAAATTCAAAGGTGGGCGAGACGGTGAACGCGAGCAGGCTTGAACAGGATTTGCAGCGGGTTGCCGACCTCTACTTTGAAAACGGCTACATCTTCAACACGATAGGGCGCCAGGAGCAGCGTAACACGGCCACAAGAACAATATCGTACACGATACCCATCGTGGAACGCGGCAGGGCGCACATCGAGAAGATCATCGTGCGCGGCAACAAAAAGACCAAGGACTATGTCATCCTGCGCGAAATGCCGCTTGAGCCGGGCGATGTTTTTTCCAAAACAAAGGTGATGAACGGCCTGCGCAACCTGTATAACTTACAGTACTTTTCAAACGTGTTTCCCGAAACACCGCAGGGCAGCGCGGACAGTTTGATGGACCTGATAATCAATGTTGACGAACAGCCCACTACGGAGATACAGGCAGGCCTTTCGTTCTCCGGCTCAAACGATCCGGACGCCTTTCCCGTTTCGGTTATACTAAAATGGAACGACAAGAATTTCCGGGGCACGGGCAACATTTTGGGAGCGGAAATTAACGCTGCGCCCGAAATACAGACCGTCTCCCTCCAGTACACGCACCGCTGGATCTTTGGCCTGCCGCTTTCCGGCGGCTTCGACCTTACATTCCAGCATTCCCAGCGCTTGGCCATGATGGACAATCAGCCGCCCTTCTTCAACGGCGATGAGGACAGGGCCTTCCCGGACGGCTTCTCCTCGTTTGAGGAGTACGACAGCGCCGGAAAACTCCCTTCCGACGCCTTCCTGATGAACTACGAACAGTGGTACATCTCGCTGGGATTTTCCACAGGCTACCGCTGGCTTATCCCGCCATTCGGCATACTCGGAGTGGGCGGCAGCATAAGAACCGGCATCAGGTACAACGACTTTAACAGCGAAATCTACCGCGCCTTTGACCCGTCTCTGCGGAACCGCAACAAGCAGTGGATACCTTCCAATTCGCTGGCCTTCAGCGTATACCTGGACAACCGCGACATCTACTACGACCCCTCACGCGGTTACTATGTCAGCGAACGTTTCGGGTTTTACGGCCTCCTGCCCAGCCAAATAGAGCTTGAATACTATACCCGCAGCGACACGAAGGCGGAATGGTTTCATACACTTTGGAACTGGCAGGTAAGCGAAAAGTGGGCGTTTAAGGGCGTTTTCGGCATACATTCCGGCATTTCGTTCATATTTCCCGGAGTGTCTTACGAGCAGCCTATCATTGAGGATGCCAACAAACTTTCCATAGACGGGATGTTCATAGGACGCGGCTGGACGGGCGAGCGCCTGAACCGCGGCCTGGCGCTCTGGGAAAACTGGGCCGAGGTGCGCATCCCGATCTTTCCGGGAATTCTCGCGCTAGACCTGTTTTTCGACGCGGCGGCGCGCCGTCCCAAGCCTGAGGATATGTTCAAGCGTTTGTCCATAGAGGGTCATACACTTGCGGACGATATGCGCTACAGCTTCGGCGGAGGGCTCCGCTTTGCGTTGCCGCAGTTCCCGTTCCGCTTCCTGTTCCTGAAACGCTTCAGCACCCCCGGCGGCGTCTTCCAGTGGCAGCGCGGCGCGATAGGCGGCGTGCCCGGCGACGACGGCTCGTCCGGCATAGATTTTGTCATCTCCTTCGCCATCTCCACATACTAGACGACGCAGAGCAGGCCGGCAATCTATGGACGGCAGGCGCGGCGGACGAGGGCTTCACGGGCACAAATTCCACCCTCTGTTGTAAGGCTTTACGGGGGGGGGGGGGGGGGTCAGTACTCGCCGCGGAGCGGGATGCCGTTTAGCAGCAGTATTTCCGGACGGTATTCAAAGTGCATGGTATCGTAAAATAGCCATTTGCCGCCCCAAACAAAGCCGTAATCTTCGAACGCCTTGATGACGGCTTTGGGCGGGATCATCCTTGCCGAATAGGGCACGTCCCACCAGTCTACGTTTTTTTGCGCCGTCCAGAGCCAGTAGGTTTCCAGCCTGTTCTTTGTGGAGGGCAGCAGGTCTATTGCAGTGCCGTATGCATGGTTGCTGCGGCTATGTGTGTCCGCTATGTCGCGCCAGTTCCACGCGCTTACAGTTTCTAGCCTGGAAATCCATTGCCTCACCTCAGTGTCCGCCGCGGCGGCCTCGTTGATCTTCTGCTCGACAAGGGCCAGTTCCTCAAGTATGGCGCGGTGAACCAGCACCTTTCGCCCCAGGAAGGTGACGGTCTTTTGCTGCGTCCAGGCCTCCGCCCGGTTGTGTATACGCCAAAGGTCGTCATAGAACACCTGGGCGCGTATTGACGCCCCGCTCGTCCTGCGCGTCCTGGTCATAACCGCGTAGCGGGCGGCGTTTTCAGGCGTGGGCCGCTGCCATTCGGGAAGTTCTTCCGGGTAGTTGTAGAAGGGTTGAGGGCTGTACGAGTCCGCCTTGTCTCGCAAGTCTTCGGGCAGCATACGACCGTCCGCGTAGTAGTACCACTTGCCGCGCAGTTCCAACGCCCAGTCGTCATCCTTGAACGCGACCTCGCCTATCCGTTTGGGATGGGCTTTCGCTATCGCCTTTATCACCTGCTCCGCCTTTGACGGCCCCTTCTGCATCACAATGTCCGGCGCAAGGGGATTCAGCAGCGTGAGCGCCGGAACGGACGTATCCGCGTCCGGAACATGGAATTCGTCCGCCGCCTGCCGGAGGGAAGCGCTCCCCTCCATGTTTCCAAGCGAAAAACAGCAAATATTCACCGCAAAAAAGAACAGAATGCGGAAACCCCACCGCCCAGCCAAACCCTTCACGCGCCGGGTGTTTTGCGCCGGCTCGGAATGATAACGGCCTCTATCTTTTTGTATCATTACATTTCCCAATTTAATGAATGTCCGGTAACTCAGCATTTTCTCTGTTTTATCTTTTTTCGCTATATAAACATTTGAAATGATATGGCGGGAACAGAAATTATGCAAGGGCAGGCCAGCCTGCACCAAAGGTACGCCAGTAGCTGAGTCGTTGTCCTTGTCATTCGCTGAGCGTGAAAGAGAACGGGATAAAAAGCCCGGCCACGCCGCAGGCGGGGGTGCGCTCAAATTCACGGGTTTAAGCGTGGTGGGATGCTAGTCCGCGTCTCCGATCAGCGGGACGCCTTCGCCGCGATGGCGTCTGTCGCCACCGGAAAGCGAATCGAGCAGGAAGTATGTGTAGCCTATCACGCCGGGGCCGCGGTCGGGGACGGGATCGTCCCAGGTGGCATCGTAGAATTTCCACACGCCGTCTATGTACACGTTGTTCCATGCGTGTCCTATTGAACGGGCCGCGACAATTTTTACCGGAATTCCGGCTGCACGGAGCAGCGCGGCGGAAAGGTTGGCGTAGCCTTCGCAGACGCCGGTCCCGTTTTCTATCACGGATACCGCGTCCATCTTTCGGGAACGCCCGCTGTTGCTGAAAGAGGCGTTGTCGTAAACCAGCGTTGATACCACATAGTCGTGGATCGCGCGCGCATTTTCAGCCTCGCCGGCGGTTTTGAACGTGATGTCGCGGAGCAGGTTGGTAACGATAAAATCGTCGCTCTGGACATAGAATGACGGGTACATCCAGCGGGCGTCTCCGTCGACAAAGTCCTCCTCCCGTATGTTAAAAACGGTAAGCACAAGCGGTTCCTCGCTGTAAGTGCCGCCGCGTAGCGCGCCTTCGCCCTTTGGCGGTCTTGTTAACGTAACGCTGTCAAACGGAAACACCTCTATCCTGTACTCGCCCGCGCCGAACGGCAGCCATATCCTCTGCCTGAAATTATTCTTTACTATGTACCACGCTTCGAGTTTTGGCGCCTTTGGCATCCGCTTTACGCCGCCTGGGGCCGAGGTGTCCGCCTGATCTATTTTTTGCACCGATACCCGCGCGTAATTCTGACTTCGAGGCTTGTTGACGCTCCCTTCCAGCAGAAAGAAACCGTCCACCTCGAAGACGGCGTACCGCGGGTTCGTTATACTCAGACTGTCCCGAGCCTCTATCGCAGGAGAATCATCCCTGTTTCCTCTGTACCCCTGGTACGTTTTTCCCGTTCCCGGGTACGTGTACGGCTTTTCAAGGTAATTTTCCGGGTGAACAGTGATGACCCCGCTTACCGCCTTGAGATCGCCGAGCGCGGCGCTCACGGTAAAACTGCCTTCGCCTGGCGGCGTCCAAAAACCGTCGCCGTCCAGCGTTCCGCCGCTTGCCGAGAACACGACGCGCGCGTTGTCGTCGCGCTCGCTACCGTCCGCACGCAGGGTTTTTGTAGTAAACCGCAGCCTGTACGGGCCCGCCGCGTTCACAAACGTATCCTGCCCGCCCCGTGGAAAAAGCAGCAACTCAACGCCCACATCGTGAACTATCGTAATATCGTCAAGAAAAACGGCGTTGTAACCGTTCGTAACAAACGCGCCGCGCGCGTTCCGCGTCTCAAATTTTATGCTGTGCCGCCCCGCTGAAAGGGGGAGCGTTTCCCTGCGCCAGGAACTGTTTACGCCCTCGAAAGACGCTTTCTGCTCGTCATCTATATACACGTTGAACGACTGCGATGCCTTTGTGCTGATCTCAGTGCGGTATCGAAAACTTATTACAGAATCGATGGGCACGTCGATTTCCGCCAGCGCAAATTCCGTAGCGCCCTTTTCGGCGGCATTTAACTTTATGAACGGCGTGTCATTTTCAAAGTACGGCAGGTCTGCCTTCTTTATTTCCGCCGGCGCGTCGCTTACTGTGGCGTTCCCCTGCCAGACCCCGCTGTCTTCTATCGAGAAGCCATCGTTAAACGTCTCGTTTAAAACGGTAACGCCCGGATTCTGTGGGTAAACGAATGCCGCCGCCGCAAAAATTTTTAAACAGATTAAAAAATAGTTTTTCATCATTAGTCCACCTGCCCGCAAAGAATTATGACAATTTGTAATGTACGCCGCTTCCCAAAATATTTCAATATGTCGTTAATATTGTGTCAACCCAAAGTAGAAATGTCCCCTATTTAGCCAAAGTAGAAATGTCCCCTCCGGCAATAAATTCAGGCGGTCAATGGCTCCGGATTTCCAACCTCCTCTACAATGATTTCCCGTA
>JAIRMP010000179.1 GCA_031258615.1 Spirochaetaceae bacterium
TTGACGTTATTGTAAAAATAATATATTGTATATGCAGGAGGAAAGAAATGTCATTTGCATCGGAACAGTATGAAAATGCCGTTAAATTTAAGGCGAGTTTAAGGGATGATGAAGAAAACGAGTATGTTCTTACGGTGAATGGGAAACAATATCACCATTTCTTCAAAAAAACACCATTGAACCTATGGAAAAATATTCGCAAAGACGCTCTTGATTATTTTTCAGCAAAGGGGATCAATTGGCATTCAAATTCTATGGAAAATAACCCGGAAACCATTCCAGAAGGAGATATGCTTTCATCACAGGTGTCATGTGTGAATCATTTGTTTTTGTTGAGGAAAAATCAGAATTATGCAAGTACAATATTGAAAAATATAGATAAGCGGATTATCTCCGCTGAAATAGTCTGCGATGGATATGGAAATGATGGGTATATTGAATTTGAATCATGGGGAACTAAAGAAAACAATAATCCTCTAAATGAAAAGAGCCCTGATAGGAAAAGAGGCGAAAAATCAACTTCTGCTGATGCTATAATGGTGGGAAGAAAAAATGATGGTAAAAATATCTTAATATTAATAGAATGGAAATTTACCGAAGATTACACTAAAAATTATGGCAGTAAGGATAAATGCAAATTTGTTGAGAAGGACAGGAATGGTAATCCATACCATGAATATCATTTGCTGTTTGATGATCCAAGTTGTCCTATTCAGCCAATTGATGATTTTAAGGACTTATATTACGAACCATTTTTTCAACTAATGAGGCAAACTTTGCTTGGGTGGAAAATGGTAGAAGCAAATGTAATGGATTGTGATGAATATATCCATTTACATATTATTCCAAACGATAATTTAAAAATACAGGAGATAATATCCCCTAATTTAAAAGATAAAGGCATTAATATGTCAGACGTTTGGAAAAAATTATTAAAAAAACCATTAAGATACAAATTACTTTCACCAGAAGAATTGTTATCTCCTTTAAAAACTAATCAAGAAACTAAAGATTTTTTTGATTATTTGAAGACAAGGTATCTTGAATAAAATACATGAAGCAAGCGGTACGGCACATAACAGGTCTGTATATGCTTCGGGCGCAGTAGCGCCCTCGGGCCACGCTGGAACGTTATGGCCACAGATTAACACTGATTTTAGTCGCTTTAAATCTGTGACGAACTTTAGTTCGCAATCAGCGTAATCTGTGGACTTTTTCAACAAAGTACACGACCCGCAGCCCCCGCCTCAATATGTATGAATTGTGGATAAATGAATTTAAAATTACTGACTCTTATCATTTTAACCGTTCTGCCTGCCGAAGTCTTTGCCCAGCCTGTTGAGGAGCCGGAACTGCTGTGGAGGCAGGTCCTGGGCGGGGTAGCGCTGACCCGTCCCGTTGAACAGTTGGAATCGGTGATCGTTGTCCGTGAAGGCGGCGTCGTAAAAGCGTTCGGCAGCAGCGGACTTCTGCTTTGGGAGTACAGGGCGGGCGGCAGGTTGCTGCCGTTTATCGCGCGGTCGGGAAGCGGGACGAGCTATGTTTGCCGCGCAGACGGGGTATTTCATGCGATAAACCGTGCAGGGAGGCTGTTATGGAAGGTAAACCTGGATGGAGGCCTCGCCGCGCCGCCCCTTACCGGCTGGGACGGTCGTGTTTTTGTGTTTTTGCAAAAAAAACTATACTGTTTTACCGCAAGCGGGACACGGCTCTGGCAGGCAGAGCTTGAAAGTCCGCTTGCATTAGCCCCTATAGCGGACAAAGCGGGCGGTTTTGCCGGGGTTTTGGAGGATGGAAGCCTCATACGGGTGAGCGCGTTTGGAAAGATCGATGCCGTAAAACTTTCCGCTGTCCCGTTTGCGCTGATCGCTTTAACGCCCGGGTGGAGTCAGGATGGTAAGGCGCGCCTGCGGTTTATCGCGGTTCACTCCGGCGGAAGCCTGGAACTTATCGATGAAGGCGGCCCCGTAGAAGCTCCGGGCTTACCGGCGGCTCCCGTTGCCGTAGCGGAACATGACGGTCTTTTGGCCGCCCTTCTTGCGAACGGCGGCCTCACGCTTATCTCGCCGGAAGGAGATGCCTTATGGAGTGTAAAAACAGAATTCGCTAAACAGGGTGACGAGGTAGAAATTGACTGGAACGAAAGGGGGATATACCTGCTCTCAAAGAACGGCGGCGAAGGGTACAGCCCGGAGGGCGCGCGCCGCTGGAACATGAAGTTGAGCGGCAGCGTAACGGCGCCGGTGCTGAATGGAAACGGCGTCATGTACTCCTGCGGGAAGGACTGGATACTGTACGCGTACCGTGTGGAGGAAGACAGCCGTTTGTTTTCGGACAGGGATCTGCGCGGTTTCGAGGCTGAGGGGACTTACGGACTTGGCGAGGCGCCGCCTGAAGCCGGATTCCCGCAGCGGTCTCTATTTTTGCTTGATGCTGCGGAAACCAGGATACGAGCCGGTAATTTGGGCGAAGCGGAGCCGGCCTATACAAGACTGCTGCTTGGTATAGCGGGCGGCGCTAACCGGCGCGGCCAGCAAAACAGTTTTGAAGGTATAAGCCTCCGCGTCAGGGCTCTGCGGCTTTTGGGCATGATCGGTTCGCGTGAAACTGTGCCATTCCTTGCCTGGGTTTTTCGCAGGGAGCGGGACATGATCATCAAAGGCGCCGCCGCCGAAGCGATAGGCGCAATAGGCGTTGACCCGGAAGGCCGCGCGCTTGACGCATTCACAGAGCTTGCCGCGCTTCCGGGAAACTACCTGCGGGAACGCCTGCTTGTAAGCGTGGCCGCCTCCACAGGAAAACTGTGCCGTTTCTCAGGCCCGCCGCTCTGTGTACGCGGCATCCCGCTGCTGACAAGCCTGGCGGATACCGCCCAGCCAAAAAGCGTACGCCGCCGCGCAAAACAGGAACTGGCGACCCTCTACAAATTGTAATTAAAAAACACTTGAAAAAAATATAAAAAGAATATAAAATGGTATATATGGAAGGAGCGAATATACCCCAGAGGTATCAAAAAGACATTGAATTGGCTGTAAATTATCTCAAGAGTGAGGGCTGTTCAGCCATTTATTTGTTTGGTTCAATAGTTACTGGAAAAACGCATGATGATTCGGATATAGACATTGGCGTGAAAGGACTGCCGCCCAAAAAATTTATCAGAACATTCTCAATACTAAATGACAAATTGTCGAATAAAATCGATTTTGTTGATTTTGATATAAATGTTTCTTTTTTTGAACTTCTAAATTTCTTGGGAGAGGTAAAGAGAATTGGATGAAAATGTAAAACAGAAAATACTATTCGAAATATCGCAAATTGACGAAGTAATTGACAGCACTAAACCGCTTCGTGATTTATGCAAATTAAGAAATCCTGATATAATTGAAAAGTTGGCAGTGGCATTATTATTTCAATAGAGTTGTTTGGAAACTTCAGTTTCCGCGCCCACTTCCATTAAAAAACGCAGTTTTGTAAGGCTGAAAGCCTGAAAAACTGTAGGACTGTTCGACAACCAACCGGGTTGTCGAACAAGTCTAATCATTTTATTACGGGATTTCTTATTGCCAACATCTTAAACTCCTCCTCGCTTTCCGCTTTCAAAAACTTCAACCAGTCTGACAGCTCGCCTTCCTCCACCTGGGCCGGAATAACCCACACCTATTATCCCGATTTCTTGATAAAGCTTGTTCCTCAACCGAGCGGTAATAACGGCTAAGCGGGTGCGCAATCTGCGGACGCTATCCCCTATTTCGACACCGACCGCTCAATGGTTATGCGCGGGCCGAAACAGGCTGCCGGAGGGCAGCCAGCCCCGATCTCTCCAAAAATGAGTCGTCTATAGTCTTCCCGCCGCCTGTGTACCCCAGGCGGCGGCCCGGGCGACTCTCGCCGTGAAAATCGCTGCCCGCCGTGACGAGGAGGCCGAGCCGTCCGGCTATCTCTTCCAGCCGCAGGCAGGTGCGTTCCGTCGCTACCGGATGCCACGCCTCTATGCCGTCCAGCCCCTGCCCCTTCAACGCGGCAAGTATGTCAGGCAGCCTGCCCCACGAAACGTACAGCGTGGTCGGGTGGGCAAGCACGGCAAGACCACCTGATTCGTGTATGGCGGTGGTAGCCCGCCTGAAATCAGCGCCTGCCTTCTGTATGTAAAACGGTTTTCCCTTTGTCAGAAAGTGGTCAAAAGCGGCCTGTATGCTCTTTACCATGCCAAGTTTGATCAGGTATTGGGCAAAATGCGGCCTGCCTATGCAGCCGCTGCCGGCCATACTGCATAGTTCCCTGTAATCCGCGTCCACGCCGGACTCGCGCATCTTGCCTATCATCATTATGTTGCGGCGTATCCGTTCCATCTTGATCTCCGCCAGCAGGCCGGTAAGGCCAGGAGACGGCGACTTTAACCCCAGCCCCAACAGGTGGAATTCACGATTGTGCCTGCGGCCACCCGCTTTGCATTTCCAGTCAATATCAATCTCCGTGCCGGGTATTAGGTTGATGCCAAGCCGCACCGCCTCCCCGCCCGCTTCGGGAATCCCGTCTATAGTGTCATGATCGGTAAGCGCTATCGTGTGTATGCCCGCCGCGTGGGCTGCGCGTACCAGTTCCGATGGAGAAAAGTTGCCGTCTGACGCGCTCGAATGGGTGTGAAGGTCTATCACCTGAGTTTTTTCACCTTTTTATCATATTTTGCCCCCGTTATGCAGTGTACGCAACCCTGTACCCGCACTTCCGGGTTTACTGGATGCTGCCGGATACGGGCCACAAGATAGTCATCTGTGGAAAGCTCTGCCCCGCACACGGGGCAGAGCCGCCTCCGTTCCCCGTTCAGGCAGTATTTGCAGCCGGAAATGTGTAAAAGTCTGTAGTCCCGTCCGCTGGGTGGAAAAATTTTTGATTTAACATTGTCGCCCGGCTGAAACAGCGCGGCGCAGATGGGACAGGTGCTGGCGTCCCCCCGTTTACCTTCCGGGATGTCCGGGGCCTTCCCGCCGGATGCCGTATCCCTGCCGTTTGTACCAAGCCCTGGAAAAAAAGAAAGGTACAAAAATAAAAAAATCGCGGCCAAAAAAACCACGGCCGCGATTCCAAACAGAACGTTCAGTGTCTAGTAATCCATACCGCCCATACCGCCCATTCCGCCGCCCGGCATAGCCGGCGCTTCCTTCTTTTCAGGAATATCGGTTATGGCACATTCGGTGGTAAGCAGGAGGCTCGCTATCGAAGCGGCGTTTTGCAGCGCTGAACGGGTAACCTTGGTCGGATCGGTGATGCCAGCCTTTACCATGTCTACCCATTCCTCTTTCGCCGCGTCAAATCCAATGCCGGGCTTCTCGCGCTTTGCCTTGTCCGCGATTATCCCCGCGTCAACGCCCGCGTTTTCCGCAATCTGGCGCATAGGCTCTTCCAGCGCGCGTTTTACGATCTGGAAACCCACTCCTTCGTCCCGGGTGTATTTGGTCAGATCGGCCTTCTCCAACGCCGGTATCGCCTGGATCAGCGCAAGCCCGCCGCCAGGAACGATGCCTTCCTCAATAGCGGCGCGTGTCGCCGAAAGTGCGTCCTCAACCCGGTGCTTCTTCTCTTTCAGCTCAACCTCGGTCGCCGCGCCCACGTTGATCACAGCCACGCCGCCTGCCAGCTTGGCAAGCCGTTCCTGCAACTTTTCGCGGTCATACTCGGAAGTGGTGTCCGCTATCTGCGCCTTTATCTGGGCTATCCTGTCCTTGATGTCCTTGTCCTTGCCCGCGCCGTTGATGATGGTCGTATTGTCCTTGTCGATCTTGATCGTCTTGGCCTTGCCGAGCTGGGAAAGGTCCGTGTTCTCAAGTTTCAGGCCAAGCTCTTCCGTGATGACGGTGCCGCCGGTCAGTATCGCGATGTCTTCCAGCATGGCTTTGCGCCTGTCGCCGAAACCGGGCGCCTTCACCGCGCAGGCCCGCAACGTCCCCCGCAGGCTGTTCAGCACGAGCGTAGAAAGCGCCTCACCGTCCACATCCTCCGCGATGATGAGAAGCGGCTTGCCGCTCTGCACCACTTTTTCGAGAAGCGGCAGCAGATCCTTCATTGCGGAAATCTTCTTGTCGTGGATAAGGATGTACGCGTCCTCGTAAACGCTTGTCATCGTGTCCCTGTCCGTAACAAAGTAAGCGGAGATGTACCCCCTGTCAAACTGCATTCCCTCGACAAATTCGATGCTTGTCTCCATCGTCTTGGACTCTTCCACCGTGATTACGCCGTCTTTCCCGACCTTTTCCATCGCGTCCGCGATCGTTTTGCCGATCTCAGTATCGTTATTCGCTGAAATTGACGCGACGTTGGAGATTTCTTCCTTGTCCTTGATCTCTTTCGAATTCTTTTTGATCTCCTCCACCGCGATCCCGACAGCCTTGTCGATGCCGCGTTTCAGTTCGATCGGCGTCATTCCTGCTGAAACCGATTCCAAACCCTTTTTTACAAGCGCGTAAGCCAAAACGGTAGCGGTTGTGGTGCCATCGCCTGCCACATCGTTCGTTTTTGTCGCCACCTCTTTAAGGAGCTGAGCGCCCATGTTCTCGTACGGGTCCGCCAGTTCCACTTCTTTAGCGACCGAAACGCCGTCCTTTGTCACTGTGGGAGCGCCGAATTTTTTGTCCAAAAGCACGTTCCGCCCTTTGGGGCCCAGCGTAACCTTGACCGCACGGGAAATCTGCTCAACCCCCGCCAACAGTTTTCGGCGTCCTTCTTCGTTGAACAACAACTGTTTTGCCATATTTTTTACTCCTCTTCTTTAACCCTGCCCCCGCCGATAACAGGACAGCTTCAGTCGTGGGACACGGTTTGCCTTGTTTTGATTATATGCCGCCAGACGACGGCTTTATAAATACAATGCCCATTTCACCAAAAAATGTCAAGGGGGCAGGCCAGCCTGCACCGAACGTACGCCAATGGATGAGGAGTCGTCCTTGCGATACGCTAAGCGTGAAAGAAGGCGGATTACGAGTCGTCCTTGCTAGCGGCTTTACGGAGAGGGTGGAGTTTGCTTGGACAACCGCGTAGCGCTTGCGTAGCAAACTCCGGAGCTCAACGCGCAGCGTTGAGCCAGCCTGCACCAAACGTACGCCAATGGCTGAGTCATTGTCCTTGCGATACGCTAAGCGTGAAAGAAGGCGGGTTAGACCTGGAGTTTGCGGAGAAAGCGCGTTGCGCTTACTCCGCAAACTTCAGGCCTTTTTTACCGGCTACGA
>JAIRMP010000192.1 GCA_031258615.1 Spirochaetaceae bacterium
TTTCCCACCAACGCGATATGCTTTCCACCGCAAATTCGCTTGTATCGTGACTTAGTCCGACGTTTACAAAGCCCGTATTATTGTTGAGGTTGTAGACGCCATAGGGGGAGATTTTACCGAGTTCTTCAAGCGGAAAATCTCAGGTCAAGAACAGGGCGGGGGTCTTTTTTACGGCGATATTCCTTCCCGCTGTTCTTGAAGTTGCCGGTGTTCTCTTTCTTTTTCGTATCAACGGAAATGACCGGGTCACCCGCTTCGATGTATTGTGCGGCCGTGGTGTTTATATGCTCGAACTGTGCGTTTCTGTCAGGATGAGGTTCTCCAACTTGCATCATCTTTTTGTTGGCTTGTTTGCTGTATCCCATTGAAGTTAGGAGTTTGTTTATTGTTTCATGGCTTACCTGCATATTCTTCGCCTTTAATTCAGCCTCAATCTTTCGCAGGCTTTCTGTGGTGTACGACAGCACACGCTCCGGGTTTCCATAGGTTGAACCGTCTATCAATGTGCGGATTTCATCTTCAAGGTCAGGATGTTTTTCTTCAACGTATTTTGGACCGCCGCCGCTCTTGCGCACGTTCCCTTCGTATGTTACTCCGTTTTTTAGTTCGTTTATTCCACGCTTAACGGTATTACGAGAAAATCCTGTAATCCGTATCACTTCCGCTGTTCCTCCTCGCCCGTACGAAAGGGCTTCACTTGCCAAGAATAATCGTTTTTGCATCTCATTCAACTGTGGTAACATCATTTTGATCCGCTCTTCCATACATCTTTACCCCCTGCTGGATCGGTAAAGATGGTATAACACATTATACCATAATCGTCAAGTTATTATTTGACAGTTCCCAGTCTATGTCCAGAGGCGCATCGGGTGACAGCACAACCTGGCTTTTAATCGGCAGGATAAAGGTTCTTTCCGTCTCGGTGGTTCCCGTCAGGTTAATGGTAATCTGTAGGCCATCTCGTACTGTTACCGTCGCCTCGCCATACCTGGATTTATCCGGCGTAGATGCGGCCCTCACGTTAAAGCTAAGAGCCGTCTCGCCTGCGCCCACCGTCAACAGGCCGTCTGTTGAAATACCGGTATTGGTACCCCCCCCCCCCCCCCCCGGCTATGCTCCATGTTACAGCTTGTGACGGGCTGTTTGTCCCCTGTACAGTGGCGCTGAACTGAAAGCTGCCACCCTTCGCTACCGTCTGAGAGGACGGGCTTACCGTTACGCCGGTAACCACGCTGATCCAGTCTTTGTCATTACTGTCGATCAGTAGCTCTTCCACAGATTCGTCTTCTTCGCAGCCGGAAAAAACGCTTATAGCCGCCAAAACCAGCCACAATAGCCCCTTTTTTTCAAAACCTTAAAAAAATTCATAAGATTCCTCAAAAAATTGATTATCCCGCGAAGTGGTGATTCGGTCTCTGTAATCCCGGAAAACCGTATGCTTTGCGCGAGTGTCAGGATTACAGCTATGTTCCCAGCCATAACTCTTATTATCACAGTATAATCAATATTGGAATTTTTAGCAAAATTCATGTCATGTCAACAGCGAACAGTTGATACTTAGTACGGAACGCCGGTATAATCGTTGTATGATCAATACAAGCAAATACAGCATAGGGCTTGGGCGGGATATACACGCGCTTGTGCCTGGCAGACGCTTCATGCTGGGCGGCGTCCAGCTTGAAGCGGATTTTGGGGAGGACGGGCACTCGGACGGCGACGTACTGTGCCACGCGGTACTGGATGCGGTGATGGGCGCGGTCGGGATTGGAGACATAGGCGAACTATTTCCCCCCGACGACCCGTCAAGCAAAGACGAGAGCTCCCTTGAAATGCTAAAACTCTGCGTTTACACCACGCTTAAACTGTCCCCCTGGCGCATAGCGAACATCGATTCGGTAGTAAGCTGCGCGGCGCCCTCCATACTGCCCTACCGCAAGGCGATACAGAAGTCCCTGGCGGAGGCGCTCGGCATCCAGGAAACAAAAATATTCGTCAAAGGCAAGAGCGGGAACGGGATAGGCGATGTGGGGCAGGGCAAGGCGGTCGAAGCCATCGCCGTCTGCCTGATGGAGCGCGGCGGTTCTTGGTGAAGACGGATACCGACTGGGAAGGCGTAGTAAGCGCGCTGGAGGGGTGGCGGGATACCCTTCCCAGGGAGGCCGACAACACCCCGTCCGTCAGCACGGTAGCGGAGCGTTACCGCAAAGACGCCTGGGCAGTGCTGCTTTCCACAATACTGAGCCTGCGGACCAAGGATAAGGTAACGCTTGCCTCGAGCAGGGCGTTGCTTGAAAGGGCGCCCACGCCGGAGGATTTCCGGAAGCTGAGCACTGAAGAGGCAGAGCGCCTCGTGTTTCCGGCCGGTTTTTACCGCACAAAGGTAGCGAATCTACAAAAGATTTCCCGGATAATAATAGACAAGTATGGCGGCGAGGTTCCCGCCGATATGGAAGCGCTTTTGGCCATGCCCGGGGTGGGCAGGAAGACGGCGAATCTTGTCCTGATAGAAGCCTTTGACATGGACGGAATCTGCGTTGACACCCATGTACACCGCATCTGCAACCGGGCTGGCTGGCTGGAATCATCAAAGCCGGACGAAACGGAAGCGATCCTGCGGGAAATACTGCCGCTAAAGTTTTGGAAGCGCATAAACGCGTTGCTTGTACTGTACGGCCAGCAGGTCTGCCGTCCGGTAGGCCCCCGCCGCCAGTCCTGCGTTATCGCAAAGCACTGCAAGCAGGCGGAACATTGCCGGCCCGGTTATACAAGCAGTTTGTGAACCCCGGTCTTGAATTTTCCGGCGGCCAGGGCAGCGCCTGAGTCTCCGGCAAGTATGACACGGGGAGAATCTTTGTTAATCGCGCTGTAAATACGCTCCGCCGCGTCCGCGACATCGACCGCTCTTGTGGCAATTATATTTTTCAAGTTTGCTTCCCGGTGTTCATCACTTATGTTGTACAGAAAACGCATAAAATCCTTGAAGCCCTTAACGGGATTTGCCACAGGCTGTTTTTCTTTTGCGTACGTGCCTATGATTATTTTTTCGAGCATATCTCCTGAGATTTTTGTTTTTTGCGCGGCCTTGAGTATTTTGGAAAATTCCCCAAGCGATTCGTGGGGCTGCGGGTCGCGGTAAGTGGAAAATGTAAAAGTATGTTCGATGCTGTTTGTGGACGCGGTGGCGCCGTAGGCGCCGCCCTTCATCCGCAGCGCCGTCCAGAGCGCGCCTGTCGAAAGATAATGCGCCAGAACTGTTTCGGCGGACGCTTCCTTTGTGCCAATGCCGGAACCATTAAGCGAGAGCACGGCAAAACCTATTTGCAGCGCGGGTGATGAAAAGATCTCAGGCGCGCCCTTCTCGGCGCCGCTTAATATATTTTGTGATGATACAACTTTGTCAAAAAAGGCGCTTTCATAACAAAGTTCATTGCGGCGGCGCGGCGGCGCGAAGGATGAAAATGTTTTTTCAATAATTGACGGCGCGCTTTCGTTTTCGCCCGTTATATTTATGAACAGACCCGCTTCGGAAACAAGTTTATCACGTATTCTCGCGAGGCTGCGGCCCAGTTCCGCCGTGTCGTATTCCGCTATTCTGTGTACAAATTCCAGCGCCGTAAAACCGGCCCACAATTCGACAATGCCGGAGGCGCGCGTGGCGGAGCGGTTTCCGCGAAGGCACGCGAACATACTGCCCGCGTTTGAAAGGTTTGCGTCAAACTCGTTTCTCATTTCAAGCACAAGATCGCGCAGACGGCGAAGATCGGAAAAATCGGCGCTTGTAATAACTTTTTTTACAAGCTCAAGAGCCGTCTCCGTCTTGTGATCGAAGGTTTTAACGCGGAATATAAGCCAGTCCCGCCCGGCAATATCAAGAGTGCCGGACGGTGTTCTTATCATTTCGTTCGTGCCGCGCGGTATGGAACTTGTACGCAGCGCGGAAAAAAAGTCTCCGGTGTTTCGCGCAAGCAGGCTTGAAATTTCGGCATAATTCATGCCGGAAACCCCCAGCCCCGTTACGCAGTGCGAAAAGAGCGGAATCCAAAGATAATCTTCCGCTCTGAGTATATCGAGCGGAAACGCCAAATCGCAGTACGTTATGCCGTTAGTAAAAACCGCATGGTTAAGGACAGGTATTCCGCCCGCATCGATCAGATCGCGCGGAACCCTTTCAATATCGCGGGACAGATCGCTTACGCTTAAATGCGGAATTGTTTTTAACGCATCAGCAGAATCGGGAACGTTCTGCAATTTTAGGAGTTTTTTATTCTTTTGCTTAATATCTTTTTTTTCCGGTGCCGTTAAGGATTTTTCTTTTTGCGCCAGCTTTTCATTCAAGGCGTTTTCTTTTTTTGATAAAAAATCTTTTTTTGGCCGCAGTATTACAAGAGCGCGGTGCTGGTTATCCAAAAATATTTTTTGGATCAGTTTTTCAAAAAAGCGATCATCGTTTTCTATTGATTCTTTTAATTTTTCGAATTTGGGCACAAACAGCAGCGTTTCCCACGGAGACGCGCCGTGAATCCAGCCGCGCAGCGAACGCCGCAGCCATACCAGCGAGCGCGGGCCGTGCGTACGCTTTATCTCGCGGTTTGAAAATTCAAGCGAAAGCATCGCGGATTCAATTTCTTCTTTTGGAATACCCCCGGTTACAAGACGCTTGAGTTGTTCCATTATCAGCCCTTCAATCTCAGCCGCTTTTTTTTCAATGTCACCGTCCGCAGCCGCAACGCCGCGCAGACCTGCCGTAAATACCGGCTGTTTAATTTCATTTTCCAAACCGCAAACGGGAACCAGGTCCTCCCCAAGGCCCGATTCGATAAGCGCCCGTCCGAGCGGAGCGCCGTCGTGCCCCAACAGAATTTCCGCCAGGGCGGACAACGGGAGCGCATCCTCCTGTGTGTCCGGAAAATCACAGAGCCATGACATGAACACACTCGCCTTTTCGTCCGCTCCTGCCGGAACGTCCGCCGTGTACTTCTTTGGCGCGTCCCAGCCCTTTGCGCTGTTTACAGCGGGGATCACAAAATTGTCAGGTTCAACATTCTTAAGAAATTTTTCGTTCAAAAATGAAAGTTGTTTTTCTGTCGGAATATTTCCGGCAAGAAATATACGGCAGTTTTCCGGACTGTAACGCTCGGCATGAAAACGCTTAAACGCTTCGTAAGTTAAATCCGGTATACAGTCCGGGTCGCCGCCTGAATCGAGTGAATATATGGTATCCGGCAGCACGGAACGAAGCGACCAATCTGCCGCATACTGGTCTATGCTGGAATACGCCCCCTTCATCTCGCTGTACACAACGCCGGATATTACCAGCTTACCGTCTGAATATTCAATGTGGTGACCCTCCTGCATGAATGTCCATTCATCAAGATTCGGGCGGAACACCGCGTCTCCGTAAACGGACATCAAATTGAAATAATCTTTTTCGTTGATGGAACTTGCCGGATAAACAGTTTTGTCAGGAAATGTCCATGCGTTAAGGTATGTTTGCAGGCTGCCCTGCGCCAAAACAAGAAACGCGTCCTTTAGCGGATAATTTTTTGAACCGCATAAAACCGAATGTTCAATTATATGAGCGACACCGCTTGAGTCTGTTGGGGCCGTCGCAAATGCGTAAGCAAAAAGATTTTCATCATCATCATTATAAATATGGAATATTTCCGTTTTTGTTTTTTCATGCCGCGCATAAATGCCGTCAGCTTTAAATTCATCCAAGTAAACAATATCAAGAATCTTAAATCCGCTGTCAAGCGTCTGTCCCTTAAGCAACTTTGTTTTCATCGTTAAATGCTATTCATTTTAATTATGTTTGTCTATACTGATCGCTTGTGAGTCACAATAAAATAACATACGGGGAGTAAGTTCTGTCATATAGCCGCTGAAAATAAAACTGTATGTTAATTCATTGCGCTGGTCATGCCCTGCGTGTTTGCACACGGAATTTGCTTCGCAAAACTTCAGTCGACGAACAGTTATATGCGGCAACTAACGGAGTCCCCCGGACCCGGGTAACAAGAGCTAGCAGTGGGCAGCCGTCATTGCTCGTTTCTCGCAATGACGGCTGCCGCACACCGGCAGCCTGCTGCGCTTGCAGGTTTTATACACTGAGCGCAGCAAACTGCTAAGTCCTGTTCCGTATCACCGCCTGTGCGCCGGCGAGACGGGCCGCCGGCACGCGGAATGGCGAGCAGGACACATAGTTAAGGCCGGCGCGGTAACAGAAGTCTATCGTTGCCGGATCCCCGCCGTGCTCACCGCAAATACCGATCTTCAAATCAGTTTTTGTTTGGCGTCCCTCCTTTATCGCAAGCTCCATCAGCCTGCCCACGCCATTCTCGTCTATGGACTTGAACGGGTCTACGTCCAGCACATGCTGTTCAAGATAGGCCGGAACGAAGGAGCCCACGTCATCGCGGCTGAACGCGAAGGTCATTTGGGTAAGGTCGTTTGTGCCAAAGCTGTAGAAGTCGGCGTACTGGGCGATATGGCCAGAGGTCAGCGCGGCGCGGGGCACCTCTATCATCGTGCCAATGCGTATAGGAATGTCGGCGCCGGCCTTCTCCATCACGCGCTTCAGCACGGCTTCCGCGTTCGGGCGCAGCAGTTTGAGTTCGCGGGCGCTCATCACTATAGGTATCATGATTTCCGGATGAACGGGGATACCCTTGGCTAAACATTCGCAGGCCGCAAGGGCGATTGCCTCTACCTGCATATCGTAGATTTCCGTGTAGGTGACGGCAAGACGGCAGCCGCGGTGGCCGAGCATAGGATTCGATTCATGCAGCTTGGCAATCTTGGGCTCAAGAGTCTTTGGCGGAACGCCAAGCTGTTCAGCAAGCTCCGCGATTTCCGCCCTTGTATGCGGAACAAATTCGTGGAGCGGCGGGTCAAGCAGGCGTATTGTAACCGGCTTGCCGTTCATCGCCTTGAATATACCGGTGAAGTCCTTTTTTTGCAGCGGCAGAATCTTTTTAATCGCCTTTTTGCGATCTTCCAGCGTATCGGCAAGTATCATCGCGCGGAAATGGAGCAGCTTGGCCTTATCGAAGAACATGTGTTCCGTGCGGCAGAGTCCGACGCCGTCAGCGCCGAATTCAAAGGCCCGCACAGCGTCTTCCGGCTGGTCCGCGTTGGTACGGACTCTGAACCCCTCGACATCGCCGCGCACGGAAGCATCGCGCACCTCGTCGCACCAGCCAAGGAAGGTCTCAATGTCATTGTTCAGTTTGGGCTCTACCAGCGGCAGCTTTTCGCCGTAAACATTACCGGAAGAACCGTCTATCGTTATCCAACTGCCTTCTTTGAATGCGACATCGCCTATCTTCACCTTTTTACCGCCGTAAACTGACACGCCTTTCGCGCCGGCGACACACGGTGTCCCCATACCGCGCGCTACAACCGCCGCGTGGCTCGTCATGCCGCCCGTTGACGTGAGAATACCCTGAGAGACGACCATGCCGCCTATGTCTTCAGGGCTCGTTTCCTGCCGGACAAGCACCACTTTTTCGCCCCTTTTGTGCCATTCCTCCGCTTCGCGGGCGGTAAACACGATGCGGCCCGAAGCGGCGCCCGGCGATGCGTTAAGCCCCTTGGTAAGCGGTTTTACCGATTTTAGCGCCTTGGCGTCTATCATCGGATGGAGGAGCTGGTCGATATGCTCAGGCCCCACGCGCATTATCGCCGTTTCCCTGTCGATAAGCCCTTCCGCCACCATGTCGATCGCGCATTTTACGGCGGCAGCGCCGGCGCGCTTGCCGTTCCGTGTTTGAAGCAGGAAAAGTTTACCCTGCTGAATAGTGAATTCCATGTCCTGCATATCGCGGAAATGGTTTTCCAGCGTATTTTTGATGCCGACAAGCTGGGCGTACACTTCGGGATTGTTTTCCTCAAGCTGGGACAAATTCTGAGGGGTACGGATACCGGCGACAACGTCCTCGCCCTGCGCGTTCATCAGGTATTCACCGTAAAATTTGTTTTCGCCGGTGGAAGGATCGCGGCTAAAACATACGCCCGTACCTGAATCATCCCCAAAATTGCCAAAAACCATGGACTGTACATTCACCGCCGTACCCTTAAGCCCGCGAATCTCGTTCAGCTCACGGTACTTTATCGCCCGCTCGTTCATCCATGAGCCAAAAACCGCGTTTATAGCCCCCCAGAGCTGTTCGTCCGGGTTTTGCGGAAAGTCTTTTTTCGCGAATTTTTTGACAATACGCTTGTACTCCTCAACGATCTTTCCAAGATCATCCGCGCTGAGAGCCGTGTCCGCCTCAACCTTTTTCTCCAGCTTAACAGCCCTGAGTATCTGTTCAAAAGCCTCGCGGGGCACGCCCATCACGACATCGCCGTACATCTGTATAAAACGGCGGTAGGCGTCCCACGCAAAACGCGGGTTGTCCGTTTTTCTGGCCAGTCCGTGGACCGCCCTGTCATTCATACCCAGATTCAGGATTGTGTCCATCATGCCGGGCATCGAAACCGCCGCGCCGGAGCGCACGGACACCAGCAGCGGATCGTCCGGGTCGCCCAATTTCTTGCCCATCAAAGCTTCCAGCCGTTCAAGGTTTTTGCGCACGGCGTCCTTTACCTCATCCGTGTACTGCTCCCCGTTTTCGTAGTATGACGCGCATACCTCCGTAGAAATCGTAAAGCCGGGCGGTACCGGAATCCCCAGATTCGTCATCTCGGCAAGGTTCGCGCCCTTTCCGCCAAGAAGGTCTTTCATCTTAGCGTCGCCTTCCGCGCTTCCGTCACCAAAAAAATAAACATCTTTTGACATTAATTCCTCCAAATAAGTTACTTTCATTATTATAATACACTTAGGTACTATAAGTACAGCCAAAATTTAAAAACCACCGGCGTCAATGTTCAATCAACGTTCAATCAGGCATCGACATTCAGGACCTGCGCAGAAATAACATGACCTGTAGGTCATGTTATTTCTGCACAGTTCCTTACGGAGTAATAGACCGGTATAGGGCGCTACACCCAGCGATTCCGATTTCAACTGCCAGGAGGGGGTGTGCCGGAGACGGTAAGGAGCAGAGACTCCCAGTTTTCGTGCAAACACAGGTTTACTTCGTAACCAGTGTGTTGTTATGCTCGTTTTCTATCTTCCAGCGGGCGCGGGCGCAGGCGGTCATGTTTTCCACATTGCTTTCATTGATTTCGTGGTTTGTTATCTCTCCTGTTTTTATACGTTGTCTTTTTTTTCTCCACGTTGTAAATCTCAAAATACAGATAATTCACTTTCATTATTTCCCCGTCCGCTCTGTTTTCTATCCCGTTCACCCATTTATGCCGGTAGACTATATGATTGCGCCCGTTCCATACCGTATTTTCATGTTTCTGTAGGAACGGGTATTTAACCTGCTCCGCTATCCACGGATGGCTTTCGTCTTTGCAGGCAGGCAAAAAGTTCATGCCCGCTTCCCGCATCTCTTTGCAAACCGAATGACGGCGGTATAAATCATCTCCCAAAACAGTGAGTTTAAGCGCGGAATACCGCTCTTTATGTGTCTTTAGCCGCCTTTTCGCCGCATTTCTCTCACAGTCCTGTTTATCCTTCCCATCCTCGTTCCTCACAAACTCCGGAATAAGCGGTAATACCACAACAGGCCTCCCGGGCTTTACCGCCACCGCGTCTACCATCTCGTGATAATACAGCGCACCCCCACCGCCGTCCCGCTTCTTTGTTTTCCGCGTCAGGCAATGTTCGCGGTGTATATCCTTTGATGAAAAATACCATGTCCCGTCCGGCGCCGCAGGCATCGTTCCCTCCAATACACGGTAACTTTCCAATACGCCGCCGTCCCCCGCTATTCCCAGCGCCCGGTCAAACGCCCCGTACAATTCTTTCGGTTCTATATTGTCTAATACTTTCCTCACCTGATCTGTCCCGGGTGTTTTCTTTACCCCAAACAGCGTCTCCAGATTGCTCCGCCCCTCTTTCTTTTTCATTGCCTTCTGAGAATCCAGCATGGACGGATGTTGAAAATGAGCCTCCCCGCCGCAAGCGGCGGGGTATCACCCGTAGAGCGACACGGCGGGGAGGCTCGTTCTGTAAGGAAATTTATCATATGGGGGGTTTACTACCAATTTTTGTAAGTGCTGCTGATTCTAACCGCCGCAAGCGGCGGGGTATTAAACCCCAAGTCAGAATAAAACACCGAAAACGCGCTCATCAAAAAGTCGGTAATTTTGTATTTCGTCCCGTTACTGCCTTTTCTCCTGTCCGGCAGATTCCTTGATGCTTCCCGCAGCCCCTCCAGCAACTTTGCTGTTGTTTCCCCCCTCATATTCCCTCCCATACCCCTTTTTACCTCTTTTATACCATATTTTTTTTGAAATCGGAATCGCTGCCAATGACTTAAGGAGATCATAAGGAGATATTTATGAATTTCAACATCTCTGCCCCCCCCCCCCCCCCAAGTCAGGTTTACTAAAATATAATCTTCTCCGCATCCCCGGCGCCGTTGTCGTTACCCTCATAATATTTCCCGCGCCGCCGGTCAATCCCGCTATTCACGCGGATAAGGCCGCTATCCGGCCGTACAGGGACGCTGTCCTGCCACATTCAAACGCCGCCCTGCCGGGCAGGGCGGCTCACTATATCCATTGCCAAGAAATTTCAAACCGGGAGGCTGCAAACCAGGGGGTTTGTATGAGTTACATTCCGGGGAAAAAAGCGGATTTTTTGGACCGGAGCGCGAACCCGATCCCGGTGTCCAAGGGCAACGCGGATATGCGGGCATTTGCCGCGAGGAACCCGCTGGACCTGACTTTTGGCGGGGCCGCGGGGCAAGCGGGTGTACTTGGCGGCACGGCGAAAAAGCGGCCGGAAAGCGGGATTTTTCCGGCGGTGATTCCGTAATTCGTTGTTTGAATAGGAGGCGCCTATGGATCGTTAAAATATAGCCGGATATACGGTACGCGTATGAACAGCGTACAACACGGAAAGTGTTCCGGGAAAACGGTCGTTGACTGAAGGAACCAGCGTGATAGAA
>JAIRMP010000194.1 GCA_031258615.1 Spirochaetaceae bacterium
ATCATCTTCGCCTGCGACGCGGGCATGGGCTCAAGCGCGATGGGCGCGACCAAACTCCGCAAGAAGCTGAAAGATGCGGGAATCAACATTGAGGTGACTCATTCCCCGGTCAGCGAGGTACCCGCCAACGTGGATATCATCGTTTGCCACAAGGAACTCGCCCAGCGCGCGAAAGACGCTTGTCCCGGCGCGAAACTGGTTGCGATCACGGACTTCCTCAACGCGCCTGAGTACGATCAACTGGTCAACGAGTTAAAAAAGTAGCGATTAGACAAGGGCTGTTTTGTGCCGGACGGAGGGTCGCTGCCTACGGGCGGACGGCCCTCCGGCGGTATCTGAAGGGATGGGGGACGGGCGTGTTTGATGCTTTCGGGGGCAGTCCGGGGCTCTGCCGCGTTTATCCGGGGCGGAGCGTTCTTTCCCCCAGAGGGGAGGCGCGCCCTTTCAAATTGCGCCGTTCCCAAGGAAACCCGCCGGTGGACTGGCCCCCGCCGAGGGGGGAGCGGGGCACGTAGCACGCATTGACCGCGGCTTCCCTTTATGCGATCGAGTATTCCAGAACTGTTACGATGGACGATAATGAATAAAAGAGAATATACATAATAGAGAAGAGGTGAGTATGCAGGAGTTTGAGTATGTGATTACGGATCCAAACGGGATCCACGCGAGGCCGGCGGGGTTGCTGGTGGCGAAGATGCAGGAGTTTCAGAGCGCGATAACGTTTTCGTGCGGGGAGAAGTCGGCGGAAGGGAAGAAGTTGTTCGCGCTGATGAAGATGCGGGTGAAGCAGCACGACACGCTGAAGGTGCGGGCGGAAGGGCCGGATGAAGAAGCGGCGGTTGAGGAGGCGAAGGCGTTTCTCAAGGCGAATCTGTAAAGCCGGTGAATGACGGTTACGCCCAGGCTGTCCCGTTTGGTTGACGCGCTGGAAGGGTATCTGAAAAAACATTCGATTCTGCTCATCAGGCGGCCGGGGATGGGGGTCTACACGGTGGGGAACGAGGAAAAGATCCGCACGGCGCTCACGATGCGGCTTTTTCAGGATGGTCGGGATGATCACCCCGACCATCGCATCGAACACTTTGCGAACTGCCGCAGTTGCGTGCTGATGCTGCTTCCGCACTACGCGGAGGGCGACATGGCCCGCATCATGGGCAACATCAGTGCGGCGCTGGTTGAAACGCCGTCGTTTCTGGAAGCGGTCAAGGCAACCGGAACGTGATTTATTCGATACCGGAGGCCGAGTTGTCGGACTTCCTGTCGGGATATTGTAAGGACAAACTAAAGAATTAGGGGTGAACTATGGATTCTATGCTTTCTGTTGACGGAATTGTCTTGAATCTTCCCGGTGAAGACCGGGAAGCGGTGATTAAGCGGTGCGGCGCGATGCTGGTGGAGGCCGGGTACGCGAAGGAACGGTACATCGAGGGGATGCTGGCCCGCGACAACGCCTTTAGCTGCGCGATTGGCAACGGGATTGCCATCCCGCACGGCGAGGTTGACTACAAGCCGGAGATTCTCAAAACCGGTTTTGTCGTGCTGACCTATCCGGGCGGCATCGAGTGGCATGGACAGACGATCTATCTGGTTATCGGGATTGCCGCGCGGGGGGAGGAACATCTGGATATCATCGGCAACATCGTGGACTATTTTGACACTGAGGATGACGTAAAAAACTTCCTCACGATCACGGACAAAGAAAAGATCCGCGCGATTTTCTGCGGGAAAGGGGCGCAGGCGTAAATGAAGGCGGTTCATTTCGGCGCGGGTAATATTGGGCGCGGGTTTATTGGCGAGACGCTGTGCAAGAACGGTTTCCACATAACGTTTGTTGACATCAACGAAACGGTGATCGGCTGCCTGCAAAAGCGCGGCGGTTACGAGATCGAGCTTGCCGGAGAAGAGCGGACGCGGCACACGATCACGGGCGTTGACGGGATCAACAGCAAGAGCGACCCCGAAGCGGTCGTGAAGGCGGTGGCGGCAGCGGACCTCGTAACAACGGCGATTGGGCCAAACGTACTGCCGTTTATCGCCGGATTGATTGCGCGGGGCATTGAGGCGCGGCGGCGGGAACAGACGGGGACGGAAACCGGGCGGCCTCTGGACGTGATCGCCTGTGAAAACATGATCGGCGGCAGCGCGTTTCTGCGGACGGAGGTAGAGAAACACGTTGATAAAGAAACCGCCGCCTTCATTGAGCACTGTGTCGGGTTTCCCAACGCCGCCGTTGACCGCATCGTTCCCGCCCAGCAGCACGACGACCCCTTGTTTGTGGCGGTCGAGCCGTTTCGGGAATGGGTCATCGACGATTCGGCGCGGAAGGCGAAGCACATCACGCTGGAGGATGTCGAGTATGTCCCCGATCTCCTCCCGTTCATCGAGCGGAAACTCTTTTCCGTCAATTCGGGCCATGCGGCAACGGCCTACACCGGCCACTACTACGGCCACGCCATCATCAACGAGGCGTTGCGCGATGGGCGGGTGATGGCGCAGCTTAAGGACACGCTGGCCGAGACGGGGAGCCTACTCATCGACAAATGGGGCTTTGACCCGGGCAAACACGCCGCGTATATCGAGAAGATCATCGGCCGTTTCACCAACCCCGCCATCAACGATGACATTCCCCGTGTCGCCCGCACGCCGATCCGCAAGCTGGGAAGGGAAGAACGGTTTACCCGGCCCCTCCTCGAACTCAAGAAGCGCGGCCTCTCCTACGAGGCGCTCCTCTCGACGATGGCCTTCGCGCTTGCCTACGACAACCCTGCCGACACGGAAAGCGTCCGTTTGCAGGAGATGCTGAAAACCCAGCCGGCCGAAGCGGTGATCAAGACCGTTACGGGTTTGGAGGACGCGGAGCTGGCAGCGGCGCTTGCGGCCGCGTACCATCAGGTTTGCCACGGGCTTTAATCACGTTTAACCACAGATGGTACCATTTACCGCCTCTCTATATTACGCATCCGTTACCGGCGCGAGCAGTCCGCGCTGTTCAATCGGTAAACGGCGAGGGGCGCACCGCCGCACTTCTTGATTTCTGGCACACCTGCGCCGTGCCAATTCCGCATATTTTTTTCTTGCGCCCCGCCCGCCCCTGTGGTTTAATAAACCTGAAAATGAAAAGGAGTAATAGCGGTGGACAGCATCATTTCAACTGCGGAACTTTCCCCCCGGCTGGTCAGGCTGCTTGAACTGTTGTTGCGCCAGAGCGAACCGGTAAAGGTTGACGCGCTGGCCCAAGCCTTGAGCGTCAGCCGCCGGACGGTTTTCCGGCAACTGGAAAACGCCGAGCCGGTACTGTCCGCCGTCCATACAACGGTGGTTTCCATTCCCGGCAGGGGCATTGCCCTGTCAGGCGGCGCGGCCAGTACCGGGGACGGCGAACCGCGTCGGAAACTGCTCGACGCCCTCTCATCGTATACCACGCGGCCCGCCACCAAAAAGGAACGGCTGCTCCGGCTCCTGATAGAACTGATTACCCATGCCGGGAAAACGCAAAAATACTTTTCCTGCGCCGCCGCCCTTGGGGTAAGCGAATCCACCGTCAGCCACGACCTTGACGAGCTTGAACCTTCCCTCGCGGAAACCGGCCTTGTCCTGACCCGCAAAAGCGGCTTGGGCGTCCAACTGGATGGAACCGAGGAAAATCTGCGGACCGCCCTCGTGAGCCGCTTCATGCGTGACGGAGACACCGGCGGCAAATCCTACACCGCCGTCTTTGATTTCCCCGGCGATGACATAGAAGCCGGAGTGCGGGAAATACTGCGCCGGCAAACCGGCGTAATCGACTGGATGACCCCTGAGTCCGTCAGCTTCTTTTCACTCTATCTTATGATACTGGTTGAACGGGTCTATGACGGCAACATCATTGTCTCGGCGCAAACGCTGGCGGGAGGTTTCCACACCGCCCTTGCCGATACGCTGGCGGCGGAAATCACCACAGAATTTTCCATTACCCTGCCGGAAACGGAACGTCTCGCCCTGGCGCGGTGGATTCAGTCCTGCCGCTCAAAACGCGACATTCCTCTTGAACCGGGGCCGGAGGAACAACGCGCCGTTACGCAAAACCTGACCTTGGATATGATAGACCGTTTTGACCCGGTCATCGCCGCGGTGCTCAAAACCAACGAACAGCTTGTCAGGTTTTTGTCCCGCCATCTGGAATCCGCGTGTCTCAGGCTCAAAGACGGAAAATTCCTGCCCAACCCGCTGGAACCGGAACTCATACAAAACTATCCCGATGTGTACGAAAAAACAAAAACAGCGGCGCGGGCGCTGGAGGAATATCTCGGCGTTCCGATTCCGTCAAACGAAGTTTCATTTATCCAGATACATTTTCTGTCCGCTCTCGCTTTTTTGGGCGACCGGAACGTCAAACGGCGGCTGCTGCGGGCGGGCGTGGTGTGCGTATCCGGCATAGGCACGTCGTATATGCTCTTGTATCAGATACGCAAACGCTTCAAGGGCGAACTGGAAGTGGAGATAGCGGATCACGGCGACCGCGCTTCATGGACCGCCCTTGATTTTCTGATTTCCACCATCCCCCTTGACGAAAGCGAAAAGCCCTTTGTCCGGGTGCAGACCATACTCGGCGAAAAAGATTTTCAGAAGATACAGGAGACGGTGAACACCCTTGCCTTTACTAAACGGGGGGCGGAACAGCCTGGTCGTTCCCCCTCTTTTGAAAAACGCCTCGACAGCATGATCGATATTTTTATGCAATCACGAAAACTGCTTGCCGGTTTCGCGGTGGAATCAATCAAAAGGGATTGTACGTTTGATGAACTGGCCCGGTTTGCCTCCGCCCGCTTTGCCCCGGAAAACCCGGAAGCGGTCTATCACGCGCTCACTGCCCGTGAAGCGGTAACGAGCCAGGTTGTCGGCGAATTGGGAATCGTCCTCTTGCACACATTGACAGCAAACAACGCAACTCCTGTTTTCGCGGTCATCGTTCCCGAAGGGGGCGTATTTACCGGGGACTATTTTAGGCAGACCAGAAGCTGCGTTGTCATGCTGCTGCCCGCAAGCGCCCCCAGGGAAATGACCGAACTGATAGGCGGCATTTCTGGCGCGTTGATCGATATGCCCGCTTTTCTTGAGGCGGTCCGCGCCGGAAATCAGGAAACCATAAAAGCGGTACTCGAACAGGAAATCTCAGAAATTATCGCTCGCTGCACGGGAGAAAAATAACATTCATTCATTCTTTCTTTAAGAATGAAAGGGAGACAATCATGGAGATACTGAAAAGAGAGAACATCGTTTTGAACCAGCCCTCGACAGACCGGGAATCGGTCATCAAACGCTACGGGCGTATGCTGGTCGATTTGGAGTAAGCGCATGATCACTCTACAAGGCAAAGGCGTAAGCGCCGGGATAGCCAGGGGGCGGCTATTGTTTATCAAGCGGAAAAGCCTCGCGGTTGAAAAACGCCCGGTGGACGACGCCGCAAAAGAAATAGAGCGCTTTAACGCGGCGCGGCAGGAGGCGGCGGGGCAGCTCGACGCATTGTCGAAAACAATGGTGGATAAAATCGGGGAAGAAAACGCCCTGCTTTTTGAAATCCACCGCATGATGCTCGAAGACACCGACTACACCGATCCTATCGTTGAAATCATCAAGACGGAAAAGGTCTGCGCCGAATACGCCGTCAATACCGCGGGCTCCCGGCTTGCCCAGGACTTTGCCGACATGGACGACGAGTATATGAAGGCCCGCTCAATTGACGTGTACGACGTTACCAAACGGGTGATAGACATACTCACAGGCGAAGGGCAGACTATCGGTCGGGACAGCGAACCGGTGATCCTCGCCGCCGATGATTTTACCCCCAGCGAAACCGCCCAGCTTGACCGCAGCCGCGTGCTTGCCCTGGTGTCCCGGCAGGGCGCGGCCAATTCCCACACGGCGATTTTCGCCCGCACCATGGGCATACCCGCCATCATCGGCTTCGGCGCGTTCCTCACCGGCGACCTTTCGGGAAAAGACGCGATACTGGACGGCGAAACCGGCTTGCTCTATGTGAAAGCGGAGCCGGAAATCATACGGGAACTTGAGGCGAAACAGAAACGCCAGCGGGAAGAAAAGGAAGCGCTGGAAAAACTGCGGGGCAAACCCACGCATACCAAAAACGGCAAGCCGGTAAAACTGTACGCCAACATCGGCTCCGTCAATGACGCGGACGCCGCCCTCGCGGGGGACGCCGAAGGGGTCGGCCTGTTCCGCAGCGAATTTTTGTATCTGGGCAGGGACGATTATCCCGATGAGGAAACCCAATACGAAAGTTACCGGAAGGCGCTGGAGAAAATGGGAGGCCGGCAGGTTATCATCCGAACCCTCGATATCGGGGCGGACAAACAGGCGGACTACTTCAACCTGCCGCAAGAAGAAAATCCCGCGCTGGGTATGCGGGCAATCCGCATTTGCCTTACCCGCCCGGATTTATTCAGAACCCAGTTACGCGCTATTTACCGCGCCTCGGTACATGGAAACGCGGCAATCATGTTTCCCATGATAAACAGCGTAGACGAACTGCGCCAGGCAAAAGCGGCGGCGGCAGAAGCGCGGGAGGAACTCGCGGCTAAAGGCATTCCATTTAAGGAGATACCCATCGGCATCATGGTGGAAACCCCGGCGTCCGCGGTTATAAGCGACCTCCTGGCGCGGGAAGCGGACTTTTTCAGCATCGGCACCAACGACCTAACCCAATACACCCTTGCCGTGGACCGGCAGAACGATTCCATCGCCGCGTTCTGCGACGTTCATCACGAAGCGATTTTGCGCCTCATCAGGCAGACCTGCGACAACGCCCACAAAGCCGGAATATGGTGCGGCATCTGCGGGAGCCTGGGCGCCGACCTGTTGCTGACCAAAGCGTTTGTCGAAATGGGCATTGACGAACTTTCCGTTGAACCATCGCGCATACTCAAACTGCGCTCGGTCATCGCGGAATGTTAGAAACACTGATTAAATCCTCGATTGGATTTAATCAGTGCTTCCTTAGATTCACGAACAGGAGACACAGGTGAAAAACAACCTTGCGAAAGATATGGTGTTTGTCCGCTTACAGGGGCGGACGAAAGAGGCCGTTATCAATGAAATGCTCGACCGCCTTTCCGAATCCGGCAAGTTACCGGACCGGCGGGCGGCGTACCGGGCCGTGATGGAGCGTGAGGCGAAAATGTCTACCGGGCTGAACAACGGCATAGCCATTCCCCACGGCAAAACCGCAACGGTGGATTCATTAGTGGCGTGTTTGGGCGTTTCCGAACACCCGGTTGATTTTGCCAGTCAGGACAGCCAGCCTTCCCGCGTATTTATCATGACCCTTTCAAGGCCGGATAAAACAGGGCCGCATCTTGAATTTCTCGCGGAAGTAAGCGCCCTGCTGAAAAACGAGGAAAAGCGCACGGCAATACTTGCCGCCGCCACTCCCGATGAAGTCCTGCGGATTTTGAACGGTTAAAAAAGGCAGGTATGGAAAAGAAAGTATATGTCATCGGACACCGCAACCCCGACACGGACTCGGTAGTATCGGCGGCGGCCTATGCGCGGCTTAAACAGCTTCAGGGGGAGCGGCGTTGCGCCTATTCTTCCCATCCTATTGAAACAAGGTAAAAACTGTTCTAAGATGGCATTGATGAACTGGAACATGGGAAATCCTCACTTATCATACTATATATTTTGATAATTTCATTGTAACGCAAACCGTAAAGTTTTTCTACCAATTCATCTTTTTAGCGTAAGAACTTGCGACTCACAAGCTGATCAGAAAGGGAGTATTATATGGCTATTATTACTATTTCAAGGGAACTGGCGGCGCTTGGCGATGAGATTGCCAAGGAACTGGCAAAGCAGCTAAACTACCGCTTTGTAGACCGGTTTAAGCTGGAAGAATGTATCAAGGGCTACGGCGTTACCGGGCAGAAGCTGGAAAAGTATGATGAGAGGAAGCCGTCGTTTTGGGCATCGCTATCGCAGGACAGGGATGATTATCTGCATTATTTAAAGTCCGCAGTTTTGAGTGAAACAAAAGACGGCAACTGCGTTGTGATAGGGCGTGGCGCATTCGCTATTCTGAACGGTCTGCCGGGTGTGCTGCCCGTATACCTCGTATCGCTAAAGGATGTACGGGTGGCGCGGGTAAAAAGTTATTTTCACTGCGATGAAAAACGCGCGCTCCGAATAATATCGCAAAGCGATCAGGACAGGATTGGTTTTCACAAGTATTTTTTTGAAGTTGACTGGAGGGACCCGTCAAACTACAAGCTGACAATAAATACTTCGCATCTTCATCCGTCAGTTTGTGCGGAGCTGATAAAGAATTTGCTTTCAAACACGGTAAACAGCGAGACGGAAGATTCGTTCAAGATTCGCATGAAAGATTTAATTCTGGCGCAGAGTATAATTCATCATGTGTTGTACGAAAAAGGTATAGCGATACACTTTTTGGAAGCATCTGTTTCGCTTGGCAGCGCCTGCCTGTTTGGAGTTGCGTCTTCCGCGTCAATAGTGGACGCCGCCATTAACGCGGCAAAGGAAGTCCCGTCCATTGAGAGTGTAAAATCGGAAATTCAGGTAGTGCATGAATATTCCGTTATGCCTTAGCTTTTCATTACGCGGCGGAGAAGTGAAATTTGTACTCAGGTGATTTTTCTTCCGCACGGGATTTTTTTTATCTGTCCGCAATTTTATTGGGCGCCGCCGCCGGGTTTTTCTTTAGTTTTTATAAAAAGCGCCTGCGGTACGGCCAAAAAGAAAAGCGTGTTACGGCAGGCTTTTGGCTGCTGTCCGCCGCCGTCTTGGCCGCGGTCGCCGCCTTCATTCTGTCCGGCGGGGAGGCGCTACAGGAAAGGGGTTTTCTAATCGTGGCCGCCTGCATGATGGCGACGGGATGCCTGGCGGTGCTGTTACCGGAAACATTTCTGTTTCCGGTAATCGTGATTAGCGGAGTCTGTATTGTGTTTGCGGCCCATATTTTTTTACGCTATCCTAATATTTACAGCCGTATACCGGTAACAAGAATTGCTCTCGGCGCCGCCGACACAATTTTGATAGAACCGGAGTATCCAAAATTTACGCTTACAAACAATAATTTATTTACCGGTGATAAGGCGCGGATTCGGTATAAAAATTATTACGACAAGGTTCATCCTTTTACCCTGGAATACACCGCCGTCATAGTTACTATCAACCGCATAGTGCCGTTGATAGGAGGGCAGCGGCGTTGTATCCTGACAGGTTTGAATCTGGTTGACGATCGCCGGCTGCGGTTAAGGTTATACTTACCGTCATTTCCGGAAGATGCGCTTATACGCTCCCTGTTTTTGTACGATGGTTCGTTAGTAAGTACACAAAGTTTTTCTAATCAAATTGGGTTGACCAACCTGGAGTTGCACACAGAGTATACGATCTATTTTGACGGCAGGAATCTTTCATCAACTGCCAGGAACCGCTTTGGCTATTCAGATGGGCCGGTGTAACGTACAATTATCGCTGCCCGGTTCTTTCACGCCTTCCGTCAGGGTTTGGCCTGACATTCACGACAAGCGTCCGGCAAGGCGGCTCATTCCGCCACACCCGATTGTTTTTGCTTCCACCGATAAGTATCGTCGTCTTTGATGCTCATTCAGTGTCGGCAATACTGCCTTAATCCGTGTTTATATCGCTAATACATTTATGTTATTTGTAGAAATCATTATAGGGCAATTCCCCTGCCTGTCGACCATTCGGCCTGGACTTCACATACGTTCCGGCTGTATATGACGTTTTTGCGGTTGCGATAAAGGAAACCGTAGGTTTCCAGCAGCCGCAAAAATGTGTCTGGAGTGAGCGTGGGAATGAACGCCCGCGAAGTTGGCGCGCGTAGCGGAATGACCTAGCCGTGCGGAACCCCCGGAGCGACCAGAGGGAGCGGATGCGCATACGGTACTGTTATGCGAAGTGTCTTGGGCCTTTATACAAATATTTTATTTATTATTCCATTTTCTAAATCATTTATATTGTAAATATGTTCCATAATATCAAATGTTTCTTCCAGATTGTTTTTTGCATTAACCCAACCATTCCCGTCTGTGATCCAGACAAAAGTAAAACCTTTAATCGATCCTGCTTCTTGAGCCAGTGTTTTATAACTTCTTGCTGTTTCATTTAATTTTGAACCACTACTGCTATAAAAATTTGTTTCAATTCCATAAATTATCGTCGGTGATTTTACAACAAAATCAAATCTTTTTTCAGCTTTTCCTTGGTTGGATATTTTCGATAAATCAATATGCCATTTTTTTTCAATTTCACTTCTATACATTTCTTTATAGTATTCCTGAATATTTGCTTTTTTTATATAACTTTCCACAAGATTTTCCATTAGATGCCCACCCCTATTTTTCCTACCATTAGAATCAAGTCCTGTTTCAACTCCAGTAACATAGTCATACAAATTATTTATCAAATGATCTTTTAATAAACCGAATAAACCTGTTTTTTCCATAAAAACAACATACTGCTCTAAAGTATAATTTTGTTTGCCAAAATTATACAAATATTCACCATCTTTATCAATTGCATATATCTCATTTAATCTTACTGCTAAAAGGATCGGAATACACTTTAATGTATCTGGATATTTTGTAATGATCGATCTAAAATCATCTTCTATGTTTTTTGAAGATATTAATGAATTTAGAATATTCAGTTCTACTTTTATTGAATTTACATTTTGATAAACTTTATCAAAATTTATATAATATGCGTAATCAGAAATACTGGATTTAAAATTTAAAAACCAGTCCGAAAAGTTTCTTTTTCCCATATCAACAACCTACCGAAAACAAATTTTCCTCGTTGTCTTTCTCAACTTGCAAAAGCCTTTTGACTGTTAATTCACAAAAATTACTATCAATTTCAGAACCTATATAATATCTATTACCCGCCAAAGATACGGCCACTCCTGTTGTGCCACCACCGTTAAAAGGATCTAAAATTATATCCTCATTATTTGTTGAGGCTTTTATTATCCGCAACAATAGATCAACGGGTTTTTGCGTTGGATGTTTACCAAATTCTTTCTCGCTATTTTTTGGCGTTGGAATAGACCATACCGATCTCATTTGTGTTTTTTCTTTTTTTATTTTGTCTTCAGGAAATAATCCATTTTTCATTTCGTTATAATTAAATGTATGTTTTGCTTTTTTATCTTTTCGTGCCCAGAGTATTGTTTCATGTGAAGCGGTAAAAAAACGACAACTTAAATTTGGAGCCGCATTGGGTTTAAACCATGCTATATCATTAAGAATATGAAAATTATTCTTTTGGAGCATATATCCACACTGATAAATACTGTGATATGTTCCAGAAATCCATATAGTACCTTCTGGTTTAAGTACTCTCCTACAGGCGCCTATCCATGTATCATGGAATGCGGTATCTTCTGCGAAACCATTGCTTTTATCCCATTTGCCCTTATTAACACTAACCATTCTTCCATTTTGACAGGTAAATCCGTTGTTTGATAACATATACGGAGGATCAGCAAAAATCATGTCTATGGAATTCTCAGGCATTCGGGATAACAATTCAAGGCAATCGTCATTAAAGATTGCTGTCTTTTCAGAAGAATAATATGGCTTTATTTCATTCCCAGGGGATATTATATCATTAAGTACATTTTTGAATATTTTTTGAGGAGATAGGGCCTTTTCAACAAGATAGAGATGCCTTTCAACATTCATTATATTACCTCTTGATTTCTATCAATACTCTATTGATTCTTTTCTGTCAATATCGAATTTATCTAAAAAAGTATGCTTTTTTATACAAATATCTTCCCAAAAAATGCCCAAGGCATTGCACATAACGGGGCGCGGGCGGGCCCGCGCCCCGTTATGCAAAAGCCGCGTAGCGGATTTTGCATAACGTTCCGGCTGTATGCGACGGTTTTTTGCGCCCGATAAAGAAACTGCGCGGCAGTTTCAGGGCGCAAAAAAATGTGTCCGGAGTGAGCGTGGAAATGGAGCGCAGCGAGACCATAGCGAACGGAAGACCAAGGGCGCTACCGCGGGCGCAGCATATACAGTCCTGTTATATGCAGTGCGCCCGTACCCCATTATGCTTTTATATTATTTTTATTATTCCAATAATGTAAAATGCCATTTATACAATAATGTTTTTTACCATAATTATTAACACAATAAATTAAAAATTATTTTGCCCCATTGACAACCGCCCGCCGTCCATGGACGGACGGCGGGCGTGGGATCATGCTTTTTATTCATGGGGTTATTCAAATTAAAAAAAATTTGCGGGGTCTGGCGCATAGCGCCTGTCCTCGCTTTACGCAACCATGTTTTTACCCAACGACAATATGCTGGATTTCACCCCACGGACCCAGTTCCCCGCGCTCCGATTGCCAGCGTGTAGCGCAGGTCAGAAATTTGCCCTCCGCCTCCGGCCCCAGCGAAAGGGTAAAGGGCGAGCGGGTCATCAGGTGGGTCTCTTTCAACAAGGCGTAGTCCGTTACCTTTTCCGCGCCTACCGTGTAACTCAAAAGACAGCCGTTCATGCCGTAGGGAATGGCATGACTGCCCGGCATCGCCTCGTCCTGAAAGCGGATTTCAGTCTGAAAGCCTCCCAGTCCTTTGATGTCGGTAATGAGGGCGCGGGTCGCCG
>JAIRMP010000232.1 GCA_031258615.1 Spirochaetaceae bacterium
CGGAAAGATTTGGAGATGGGGCAAAACATTTTGGGGTGTGGTCTAAATGTTTTGGGGAGAGGTCTAAAAGTTTCGGAGAAGGGGCGGAAAGATTTGGAGATGGGGCAAAACATTTTGGAGAGCGGTCTAAAAGTTTTGGAGAGTAGTCAAAAAGTCTTTGGTCAGGTCAAAAAAATGCGGAAACTTCCGGCAGTCCCAGCGAGGCGATAAAATCCAGCCTCCGCTCAATAGTCATCTCATTCGTTTTCATAGTAATCTCCTTGCCCCATAGGGGCGGCCCAAGCCGTTTCCCGGCTTGGGCTTGGACAACCGCTGTGCGGCTCAAAAAAAATAGAACATTCCGATGAAACCGCACAGGGATCGAAAGGTTTTGCCGCCGACCTACGGGAGGAAAAGGCGCCACGGATGGCGCTAAACAATGAATAATGAACAGTGAATGGTTTTTCGGTAAAAAAACGCCGGCAGTTTAGAAAGCTGCCGGCGTATGAAACTTTTAGCTGGGTTTAGCGTTTGTACTTCATTGTCTGTAAATTTGTGTCGTTGCGGGACACATCGAACCAGAGTTCCTTGCCGGCCTTTTCCCGAAGGATGCGGTAGAATGCGTTCAGGTCGTTTACCGTCTCGCCGTTCACCGCCGTGATAATATCCTTCCGCTGTATGCCTATAACCGCGGCCGGTCCCTTGTCTATCACCTGAATCACGACGAGGCCATTTTTCACCTTGTCATCCAGTTGCAAATCTTTTTTAACCTTGTCGCTTACAGGCAACACAAAGAGTCCCGGCCAGAGTTTACCGTTTTCCGCCGCCACATCGTTGTTACGGATCGCTATCGTAACGGTTAAATCCAGCGCCATATTTTCGCGAAGCACGGTAAAGACATATTTTTGACCTGCCTTTAGGTCGGCAACGATGCGTGTCAACTGGCGGGAATTACGCACCTCCTTTCCGTCAACCGCCGTGATGAAATCACCGGGTTCTATACCGGCCTTAGCGGCGGGCGAATCGAGGAACACCCCGGAGGCGAACGCTCCCTGCCTGCCGTCTATACCCATATCGCGGGACGTTTCGCTGTCAACGTCAAGTAGTGATACGCCAAGCCAGCCGTCGCTAACCTCACCCTTTGTGATAAAGTCGTCGATAATAGGCTTTGCGTTGTTGATCGGTATCGCAAAACCCAGTCCCATAGAGCCGCCGCCCGTGCTGCTCGCTATCCACATATTGATGCCTATCACTTCGCCGCGTATGTTCACTAGAGCGCCGCCCGAATTTCCCTGGTTGATCGACGCGTCCGTCTGTATGAAGTCGTTGATATTGTCCCCCGGTCCGCCTGTACGTCCGACAGCGCTCACAATACCCATAGTCACTGACGATTCAAAACCGAGCGGGTTGCCTACCGCTATCGCCCAGTCGCCCACATCAACAAGATCGGAATCGCCCAGGACGGCCAGCGGGTACTTGTCATCCGTGGTAAACTTTACCATTGCAAGGTCGCGGCGCTGTTCACGAGCCACGAGTTCCGCCGGATATTCCCTGTTATCGCCGGCAGCTATCCTGATCTCGTCCACCGGCTTGCCGTTGCTGTCGGTAACGACATGATTGTTTGTCAAAACAAAGTAAGTATCCTTCTCCTGGCGGACAATTATGCCGGAACCCAGACCTTGAGAGCGGAATTCACGTTCGCTGTCGCCCGGCTGCCGGGGCCCGAAGAAAAATTCAAACGGGATGCCCGGAAAGCTGGGCGTCTCCTGCTTGCGGACGGAAACTGTTTTGAGCTCTACAACGGACGGAACTACCTTGTCCGCTACAGCGCGGAAAACGGTTTGTATGCTTTCCGCCGTCTCAAGCGCGCTGGCGGGAATCGTTACCGCGTTTTCCTGCGCCCTTACCGTAGCCTTCGATTGGGGACTCGTGCAGGTAAACGACAGGAGCGCAAACGAAAATCCAAAAATCGCGCCCAACAGGACCAAATTAAACACCAAAAAGTTTTTTGACGAAAGTTTTTTTAGTAAATCCATAATACAAGATTACTCCTTTTCTAAGGGTAAATTCCGGAAAGTTTCAAGTAACAGATTTTGAAACCACGTACTTAACAGTATGATTGTAATGTTTTTTATGTAAAATGAAAATACTGCCGGAAAAGTTACAGATCAGTTTGCGGCAAGGTCTCGGCGCGGGCTTCGACGCCGGTAATGCGGCCAAAAAGTATCGCGGAGGCTTCCGCGTGCTGTTTTTGATTTTCGCCGCGATAAAAAAACAAAATCCGCACGGTCTGCGCCGCCTGTAGTTTTGAAATAAAGTCGCGCAGGCTTGAGGACTGTATTCCGGGTTTGCGGGACAGGGCCATTACAAGGATGCCGCGCGGGCCGGGAAGTAAGGACGGGTCAGGCAGCCTGCATTCATCCTCCGGCGAGGTGCGGTACGGCCGGGCCAGCATCGCGGGAAGCTCGCCGTCCGGGCCGCTTTTAAAGCCGCCGCCGGTAAAACCAAACAACGCCTCAACGCCGGAAGCCGTCTTTTCCAGCAGCAGGGACAGCGCCATCGAACAGAGATCGTCCACCGCGGCTGCGCCTTCTTCCGCCGTGTAAAGGCCGCCGTCGGCGTCCGTATCCACCAGCAGCACGAACTGTGAATGGGGCGGCGGCTCACGTTCCTCCTGCCGCACAAACAGCTCTCCGGCGTGGGAGTAGAGCTTCCAGTTTATCCGGCGCGGGTCGTCGCCCGGAATGTAAGGCCGCTGTTCCGTAAGGTCATCCGTCCTGCGCAGCTCCGTTTCATTCCGTCTTTCCGCGCCGTTTGCCAGGAGCCTTGCCGCCGGATGCGTTTCCGCCGGAACGGGCAGCACGAGGAGGCGCTCTGCCCTGTCCTGGGGCAGCCTCAAGCCGCGGCAAAAAAAACCAAAGACATCCTGTACAACAAGGCTGTCGTACGCGCCGTAGTAAGCGCCGCGGCCGGGCGCGGAAAAATCCGCGGCGGCTTTTTTGAAAAAGCTCCTGTCAAAAACATACTCAATTTTTTTGCCGTCCTTTGTGGCGAGAAGCAGTTTGTAACGTACAAGTACGGTGGGCATTTGAAAAAAATGAGTCTGCCGCGAAAGTTGCAGCGTCCCGTTTTTACCTACAGTTACTTTTTCGGGAACTATTCGCGCTGACAGCACGACGGCCTTTCTTTTGCAGAGCAGGGCCGTCAAAAAAACGGACAAAAAACAGTACGCAAGACAAAACGCAAACACCGCCCCGGCAAGGATTAATACAGGTTCCTTGCGCACAATGCCCGCGATAAAACCAAGCGCGGCAACACAGATCGTAAAAATCCCAATTGGACGCGGTTTGGGGAGTTTTGAGGGGCGTATCATTTGCTCAAGAATATATCGTTTTTGCCGTCGTAGGCAACCTCAGTTTTCACTTCTGAAATAGGCAGCCACTGAATCACGAAAGATACCTGCGTATCGAATTGATAGTTCTGGCCTGCCGGACGCCAGGGCGCCATTGAAACTGTGAGCTTGGCGTCCCAGTCGCCCAGGTGGTGCGTTGTTGAGAAATTAAATGATTTTAACTTGAAACCCGAATTCCTGCGCAATTCTTCATTGTCGAACCTGAATGAATTGATCAGGTCTTCAAAAAAATTATCGTTTATTGACGGTGACTGGGGTATATCGGATGAATACTCATCGAATAACGGGAGGTCTTTCAGATACCAGTACATCTGCGTGTTTCTTGAATTTGCTCCCATGGAAAGCGACAGGAATTTTGTAATGTTCAATGTAAGGTTGAGCGAAAATTCAAGGTACGATTCTGTATAGCTCGACAGGTTAAGGTTAAGCTTCATGCTTGGCTCCAGCGAAAAAGAAAGCAGCTTGCTTAACAAATTTTCTTTTTTGAATGACGGGTTAAATGAAAAATTAAGTGATACCGGACGCAGTTTCTCCTCGCTGGTCTGATCCGTGGCCCAGCCGGTTACATTCCCGCTTGCGTCCTCGGACAGTATACGCTTTTTCCCGCGTGACGATGTATAGGCCCCTGAAAATTTACCAAGCGTCAACGTTGTATTGTATGTTGTCAAATCAGAATATTCCGGGCTGTAGGTTATAACCTGATCCAGTTTGTATCCGGGTTTAAATGTCAATGTCTCGGTAAAATAAACAGGCAAATACTTTATCTCGTCCGAAAAAGGCTCGCTTATTTCCGTCCTGATGTTTGTAGTCGATATCCACGCGTTTATCGTGCTGTTCATGCCAAACTTCGAAGTGAGGGGCGGTAGATCCGTATTTAGCTGCAAAGACTGCGTTTTATCCAGTATCGAAACTCCCATATTCATCGCCAGGTTGTGCCTGTTGATTTTTTCTTTGTCCCATCCGCCGTAAATGACCTCCCATTCAGGGTCGCTGCCCCTCGAACTGACAAGTTTTGACTCAGCCAGCTTTCCTTCCAGCGAATACTTGATGTTGGTGCTTTTCCATGCCGGAGCCCAGTAGAGCGGGTTTATCGTTGTACTGTGTACCCATGATGTTGACCAGCTTGTGTTCTGATAATCGGAGTATTTTTCGGAGTCGATCTTGTCCTGTGTGTTGTACTCCGCGGCCTCCAGATTCATGTACGGATGACCCTGCCACTGCCCCCTTCCCGTAATTCCGCCCGACAGCAAAAACATACTGTTATTCGGGTCGGATATGTTTATGTTCGTGCTTCCGTTCGCGCTGATGCGCGTTAAAATTGATTTAATGTCCGACAAATCAATATCTTTCGGGGAAGTCCAGTCCGCCGTGCTGTAATTCAATTCCGATGCGCTTGTCGGAGTCAAGTTGTAATTCCATGAAATTTTTAAACCGGTACCGCGGCCCATATCGAAGGTTTGATCCAGCGCCGGCACATACAGGGAAAAAGGCTTGACGCCTGAAGCGGAGGCCGCCCGGCTGTCCGCCGTCACCGTTTCATTTTCCCAGGGAGAGCGAATCGTGCCGAACCCTTTTAAAGGGTCCGGCACTTCCTTGTCCTTTTCGGTAACTGAAGTTATGCTCGTCCATGTCAGCGGTTCCCCGCTTACCGCGCCGCTTACGGAATACAGCGTGAATTTATCGGGATAATAAAATTCCCTCTGCGGCGATGTGGGGCGGACCGCCTCCGGTATGGCCTTGTTGTTTGTATTCACGGCAAAGTGGTAAACGCTGGAAATGCTGTCTATTGACAGATTCGATATGTACGGCGAAAGGGCGTTCGTTGAAAACTGAGGTTTTATCGTAACGCGCCATTCATAAGCGCCCAGACCGGCAACATTCGTTTCCGGTGTATCGGGCGTGGCGGCGCCCTGAATCAACATTTCCATCCAGTCAATACTTTCGGATCGATTCAAAACATCATGGTCTATGAACGGATCGGAGTATACGGGAAGGCTGAGGCTGATCGAACCGTACTTGCCGGAAAATGACGGGGCCGTTTTTAGCCTGAAACGGAACGGAACTTCCGCACCAAATATGTAGGCAGAATCCCAGTGTTCCGCGTTATCGACTGCCACATTGTACGGTGTGTACCTAGGTCCCCCCGCCGGTTCAAAAATGGTGCGGGTAAAAGCGAGTCCGCCTGAAAGCGTAAAATCGTTCATCAGGCCCATCTTGGGCAGGCTTATTTCGGTACCCACATAGAAACCCATGTTTGTATAGGCGTCCGCAAGAATTGAAATTTTTTTTGTATCCGTGTTGGCGTCCTTTTTTCCGGTTGTACGGAGGAAAAGCCCCTCGCGTACACGCTCCATCCCTTCCCCGCTGCCCAAGATTTGCGTGATCGAATTCTGTGCAATCGCGCTTGCTTCGGGACGCCCAAATATGTATGTAGTGGTTTGTAAAAAAGTTCCTTCCCTTGTCCGTGTACCGAGCGCGGGATGTATCACCATTTCATCCGCCGGAAAAAAGAAAAACGGCATCCAAAGCACCGGAATTTCACCAACGCGCAGTGTCGCGTTAAAAATCGCCCAGTCGGAGCCCGGCAGTATCCATAGTTTAGCCGCGTCAAGCGACCAGTACGGCTCGTCCGTTTTAGCGTTTGTTACGTGGGCCTTTTTTAAAACAGTTGTCTCTTCGTCCGTCTGCGATATAACCTGTCCCGCAAAACGGTACGCAGTCTCGCTGCCCGCTATGGAACGTTCCGACACGGTATCCATAAATGAACCTATCCATGTATCAAGGTTTATAGTTATGTTGTCCCCTTTGAACGTTTCCCGCTTATCCCCGTCTTCCTTTACGTACTCAACCCCGCCCGTTGCCGACAGTATATTGCGCGTTCTGTTGTAAATTATTTCCCAGGCCTTGATGCGGTGCCGCGCCTCGCCGTCTTTTAAGCTCAGCAGCACACCACCCGAAAGACGGGCGTACTCCTCGTCCACAGCCTCAACCGTAAAGTATTCAGTAGTTTTGGCCGTCTCGATCGTAACAATTTTTTGGTTGGACTGATCGGCGGCGCCGGGAAACTGTAGCTCAAAATGGGTACGGAGACGGTTTGCCAGTTCCTCCCGGTTTCCACCTTCGCTCAGGCCCAACTCACGGCACCATTCGGCAAGCTCCAGCAGGGTGCTCGTTTTAATTTCAAGATCGATGATGCGGTTGTCATCCAGCTTTTCCTGTATTGCGGCAAGCTCTTCCGCCGTAAGTTCCACGGACTGATTCGCGGACTCACCGGCAGCGTCATTGGCGGTTTCAGCCGCACCGGCCACATCCGCGCCGCCTTGACCCGCCGCTTCCTGGGCATAAAGCCTGTCTACGGCCAAAAACCGCAATGGGCGGAAATCCAAAATGACAGGCCGAACGAGAAGAATGATAAATAGAATGATCGGCTTGTACGCTGCGGCAGATACAAACGCCGTTTTTATAGGCCTGGCATAAACCTTCACATCATACACATATTACCGTTCAACTATCACAAATTCTAGCAGGCAGGACAGGGCATAGTCACACACGGGCAGCGAGTAGCCGTCTTTAAAGTTTGCCGTGCGGCCGCGTCTTTATAAGAAAGGTGAAGCCTCCCCAACAAGGCGCTGATACATTTCATCAACTACATGTTGCGGCGGCTTTGGCTGTGTGCTAAAATCCCCGAAATGGAACAAGTACACGACATCTGCATCATCGCCTGCGAAACGCTCAAGCAGGAACTCCTGGCGGCTATGGAAAAACGCGGCTGCCGCTACCCGGTGATATGGATTGACTCGGGTAAACACGCATGGCCGGACAAGCTGCGCGTCTCCGTTCAGCAGGCGATAGACGATCTCCACTCCTCATGCCAAACGGTACTGCTCCTGTTTGGCTTCTGCGGAAACGCGATGGTGGACATCCAGGCGCGGAACCACAGGCTGGTAATGCCCAGGGCGGCGGATTGCATACCGCTGTTCATAGGGTCGCGGAAGGAACGGGAAGCTTACGGGGCGCGGACATATTTTTTTACCGGCGGCTACCTCGATTCAGGCGGCAGCGCGGTTTCGGACGCTCCCCGGATCTACGAACGCTACGGGGAAAAAAAGGGGCTTTACATCCTGAAAAAAATGCTGGGCCATTACGAGGATTTTACCGTGATCGACACCGGCGTTTTTGACATTGACGCGGTAAAGGCGCGGGTGGAGGATTTTGCCAAACCGCTCGATATTCCTGTCAAACTCATCCCCGGAAACCTTATACTGATAGAAGCGCTGCTGGCAGGAGACTGGCGTGAAGACGCTTTCCTCGTGCTGGAGCCGGGCAGGAAAATCACCCTGGATGATTCCATCGCCAGTGGCTGACACATTTGTCCTTGCGAGCCGCCGAGCGTAAAAGCAGGCGGGTTGGGCCCTCCGATATTCACCCTTCACTAAGAAGGGGGGCGCAATTTCCCCACCGTTTTCGCAAACCGCCGCAACAAAGGGTGGAGTTTGCTTCGCAAACTCCTGCGCAAGCCGCAAAGCGGCTTGCGCCCCTACGGCCGCAATTCGTTGCGTCCTCCTCCACCACCCCCCCCCCCCCCCATAAGCCTCCGCACGCGGCTACAGTGTCGACGTGAATAACCCGCACTGATACGCTATACTGCTTTCACCGAGGTAAATATGACTATACATCTGGACGAACAGGAAGACCTAATTGATATATGCCTGGACAACGTCTTCAAGGCGGTTTTCACAAAAGACACCCC
>JAIRMP010000057.1 GCA_031258615.1 Spirochaetaceae bacterium
CGCAACGCCGCTTTCACCCCCGGCGGCGCCGGGCAAAGCCTCCATAGTTCCGTCCGCCGCTTTCATGGCCCTTCCCATGCCGTTTTCGGCAGGGGAAGGGGCTGGGGCAGCTTCTTCACCGCCCGCTTTTCCGGCGTCAAAAGGCGCGGTCTGACGGATCTCCCCCGCCGCGCTTTCCGCGGCAACGACAGACTCCTCCTCGTCCGTGCCGGACGTACTTTCCGCCGCGGCTGGGGTCTCGTCACGAACATAGTGGCTGTCCGCGGCGGCAGACTCTTTGTCCAGGGCCGCGAGGTACTCTGAAAAATCGGGTTTATTGGATGATTCCGCCGTCATAAAAGACGTGTCCGGAGACGCGTCCGCTGTGTGCGAAGCGGACAGGTTACCTGTAATTAAAAAATCAGACGGACTAAAAAGGGCTTGACTCAACACTGCCCTGCCTCCTCAAAAATGACAATCCGTGTTCATGTTGGATTACCGGAGCCGTTCCGTCAGCATCCGTTGCATACAATGGTCTACTAAAATTTCGGCGCGGGAAGCAGCCTTGTTTAGGCAATTCTCCCGCTGGGCCGGACGATTCGTCCGTCAAGTTGAGCAGTGATATAGTGGACTCTGCGAGTCGTCTCTGGGGCAGTCTTGTGACTGAGCCTTGGACGGTTACCTTGCGGGAGGGGGAGAACTTTGCTAGGATAGTCGTATGGATACCATGAACTATGCCGCTATGGGCGGGGAGAACGCCGACTTTTCGGCGCGGGAATTGGACGAGGTTTTTTCGCGGGCGCTGGCCGGGGCCGTGTCGGACACGGGTAAGGGGAAGGCGCTGATCATCCCGCCGGATGTTACCCGCTTTCATTCGATGGCGGGGTTTTTTACCGATATTTGCGTACGCGATCTGGGTAGGGACAGAATCAGGGCTGTGCTGCCCGCACTCGGTACGCACCAGGCGATGACGGGCGCGGAACTGGCGCGAATGTTTCCCGCTACGCCGGCGGAGCTGTTCCACGTACACGACTGGCGTAACGATGTGGTTGAGCTGGGCAGGATCGAGGCGGACTGGATTCGGAATGTTACCGGCGGCGCCGTCAACTATGACTGGCCGGTTCAGGTAAACAGGATGCTGAAGGAGGCCGGCATCTCTCTTATCGTCTCAATAGGCCAGGTGGTACCCCACGAGGTGATTGGTCTGGCGAACCACACAAAAAACATTTTTGTGGGCTGCGGCGGCAAGGAAGCGATAGACAAGAGTCATTTTGCCGGGGCGGCCTACGGCATGGAACGGATGATGGGCAGGGCTGACACCCCCGTGCGGGCCATGTTCGACGAGGGCTTCCGCCGTTACGGCGGAAGCCTGCCGCCTATACTCTGGGTGCTGACCGTGGTAGGGACGAGGAGCGACGCGGAAGCCGCCGTAGCGGGTAAGCCGAGGGGGTCAGCCGCCGTGAGGGGCCTCTTTGCCGGTTTCGGCAGGGAATGTTTCCAGAAGGCCGCCGCCCTTGCCCGCAAGGTGAATGTCGACCTGTTGGACGAAGCTCCGCAAAAGGTGGTCGTCTACCTGGAGCCAGAGGAGTTCAGGACTACCTGGCTTGGGAACAAGGCCGTGTACCGTACCCGCATGGCTATAGCGGACGGCGGCGAGCTTCTGATAATGGCGCCGGCGCTGGAACGTTTCGGAGAGGACAGGGGTGTTGACGCGCTGATACGGAAGTACGGCTACCGCCCCGCCGCCGTGATACGTGAAAAGGCCGAGACGGAGCCCGATCTGGCGGGAAGCCTCTCCGCCGCCGCCCACCTGATACACGGCTGCGGCGAAGGGCGCTTTACCGTGCGCTACTGCCCCGGCCCGGCGGTGAGCAGGGCGGAGATAGAATCGGTGGGCTTTGAATGGGGCGACCTGGCGGAAGCTGCCGGGCGTTACGACATAAAGGGCCTCAGCCTGGGCTGGAACACTATGCCGGACGGTGAGAAGGTATTCTTCGTGCCCAACCCCGCGATGGGACTGTGGGCCGAAAGACGGCGCTTCGAGGCGGCGTAGGCCCGGCTCATACGATGGACAATACCTGCCATATCGAAAACTACCTTGATTACCTCCGCTCCGTGCGGCGGGTCTCCGCAAAAACGCTGACGGCCTACCGCGCCGACCTGCTGGACTTCGCCGATTTCTGCGCGAACCGGGAACTGGAGCCATCCTCCGCGTCCATCCCCGACCTGCGGCTGTACATAGGCGACATGAGCCTGGAGCGGAAGGCGGCGGTCAGCGTGAACAGGGCGCTCTCGGCGCTCAGGGGCTTCTTCCGCTACCTCGCGCGCTTCGGCCTGCGGCTCGATAACCCGTCGGAAGCGCTGAAGAATCTGAAGCAGGAGTCCAGGCTGCCCTCGTTCCTGTGGGAACGGGAGATGGCCGGCTTCGCTGAACTTCCCGAAAGGGAGGGCGTTCTCTGGCCTCTGCGCGACAAGGCGATCATCATGGCGATGTATTCCGCCGGGCTTCGTATCAGCGAGCTCTGTTCCCTCAAGCGGGCGAGCCTGGAAAACGGCTGTTCCCGCGCACGGGTGGCGGGGAAGGGCGGCAAGGAGCGGTACGTGTTTTTTTCGGAGGAGGGGCAGGCCGCGCTCAGGGAATACCTGCCGGCGCGGGAGGCGTGTATAAAGGCGGAAAAGCCCGCGGACGCGCTGTTCATCAACAGGCGGGGGGGCGCACTGTCCACGACGGGCGTCCGCTGGATAATAGGCGTGTATTCAGAGCGTTCCGGCCTGCCAAAGAACGTGCACCCGCACGCGCTGCGGCACAGTTTTGCGACGCATCTTGTCAATTCAGGCTGCGACATCCGAATCGTGCAGGAACTGATGGGGCACGCAAGCCTTTCGACTACCCAGCGCTACACGCACGTCAACATGGAAAAGCTGAAGGCCGTGTACCACAAGGCGCACCCCCATTCGTGAAGCGAGTTTTTTTACCGGGGGGGGGGGGGGGGGTAAGCCCTGGAGAGTTTGCCGGGATATCTAAAATATTTGTGAGGATTTATGTCTAAGGAAAGGGATTGGAGGAGTACCACCGTGCTGGCGGTAAGGCGTGACGGCAAGGTGGCTATGGCGGGAGACGGGCAGGTTACGCTCGGCGAGACCGTGATGAAGAACAACGCCCGCAAGGTGCGCCGGCTTGCCGAGGGCAAAGTTTTATGCGGTTTTGCGGGCGCTACGGCGGATGCTTTTACGCTGTTCGACCGTTTTGAGGAGAAGCTGAAGGAGTATTCGCACGACCTGCTGCGGGCCGCCGTGGAGTTGGCCAAGGAATGGCGCATTGACCGCTCGTTGCGCCGGCTGGAAGCGCTGCTGCTTGTCGCGGACGCCCAAAAAACGCTGCTCATCTCCGGGACGGGCGATGTGATAGAGCCTGCCGAACCTGCCCTCGCGATAGGCTCAGGCGGAAACTATGCTTACGCCGCGGCGCTGGCCTACCTGGAAGGCAGCAGTTTTAGCGCCGCGGAGATTGCCGAAAAGAGCCTTAAAATCGCCGGCAACATCTGCATCTACACGAACCAGAACATAGTTTTGGAAGAGCTGGGCGCCGCAAGCGCGGAGCGCTTGCCATAGGGGTTTGCGCTCACAAGCCGCGAAGCGGCTTGCCGTTGTGTGGTGTGCGCCGGCGGCACAACCCACACACGGGTCGAGGGCGCGCCGGAAGGATGGGCAGTGAGGAATACTCATTGTTCTGAAAGCGCCCTGACTTTCTCAATGTCCATGCCGGTTATCTCTGCCGTTTCTTTCATATCAAAACCTCTGGATATGAGGTTTTGGGCTATTTCTCTAGCTTTTTCTTCTTTTGCCTGAATTCCTGCCAGTATCATCTTTCGTGTTACATAACCGGCATTTTCAAGCGTTTTGTTCAAAGTCGCTGCCATATCACTCATTTTTGATACTTCCTCCATTAGCTCAAAATTCGCGTTGTATATCGCGTCAACATAAGCGCCCATACGCGCCGCTTTGTCGAGGCGGTCAATCGCGTCAATTATCTTACGCGCCCCGTTCCGATCCAATCTATTGTCCAGCTTGC
>JAIRMP010000093.1 GCA_031258615.1 Spirochaetaceae bacterium
ATCCGCGAATTTACCGATGCGGCGGAGGAACTCGATATTACAAAAGAGATAACGTCAATTCTGACCATGCCCTACATCACCGCAGACGGCGACAGCATCTATGTCGCCGACCTGGTGGACGAGGAGTTTTCGGGAACCCCGGACGAAATCGCCGAACTCAAACGCCGCCTCGCCTCATGGGAACTCTACGATGGACAGACCGTTTCCCCCGACACAAGCGCCACCCAGATTATTGTTTCGCTTAATGCGGTTACGACGGACGCGATGAATCCGGAAGTGCAGGAAGGAATCCGGCAGTTGCGCGGCATGGCGCAGGAGATGCTTTCCGGTTTCGCAAAGGTCTATATTACCGGCGACCTGATTGTAACACAGACATCGAACGAAGCGATGAACACGGATTTGCGGGTACTTATCCCGCTGGTCATTCTGGTGATACTCGCGGTGTTGTTTCTTTCGTTCAGGCATTTTGCCTACGTCGCCCTGCCCCTGCTCACCGTTATTCTGTCGGTAATCTGGACTATCGGAGCGATGCCGCTTTTCGGCGCGAAACTCTCCATCATTTCGATAATAATGCCCATCATTCTGATTGCGGTGGGGAGCGCCTACGGCATTCATGTTGTTTCACACTACATCGACGAAACGAAACATAAAACCCTTACCCGCGTACCGCTTTCAAGCGGAGAACACCGCGACCTGGTATTGAAAGTTCTGCGGAAAGTAATAAAGCCCGTGCTGCTTGCCGCGCTTACTACGATGGCAGGTTTTATATCGTTTGTATTCACCTTCCTCAAGCCCATGAAAGCCTTCGGCATATTTTCAAGCGTAGGCGTTGCGGCGGCGGTGGTCATTTCGCTGACCTTCATTCCGGCCCTGTTTATTATCCGGGGGCCGCGTGTTTTCAAACAGAAAAAACAAGTGGACGAGTCCCGGTTTGGCGGCGCGCTTGCGAATATTTTAACGGCAATAACGCGGCAAAAGGCGGCGGTCATTACAGTTACGATTCTTGCCGTTGGCGTGTCGCTTTACGGACTTAGCAAACTCGTTATCGACAACTCTATGGTTGAGTTTTTCCGCCCGAACACGGACATTTACCAAAGCGATGCCTTTGTCCGCAAATATTTTGGCGGCACGTCTCAAATCACCGTTGCCGTCGAAGCCCGCTCAACGGAGGAATTACTCCATCCCCGTGTGCTTGCCGCGGTGGACAATCTGAATACTTACCTGACTGAACGGGTTCCGCTGGTCAACAAAGTTTCCGGTTTTACCGACATGGTCAAACGTATGAACCAGATGTTCAACGTAGGTGAAAGCCCTGATGGTATCACCGGAACAGTGCGGAGCGGCATTGGTGAAAGCGATGACTTGGATTTTGGTGAATTCGGCAATTTTGAGTTTGATGATCGTGATCCTGTTGATACTGTAGAAGGTGAAACCCAACCCATCTTTAAGGGTGCGGAGGCTGACACCAATATCACCTTTGCTATGCTGGAAGGCGCTATGGGTCAGAATTCCGCTATGTCCGCCCGGGATATGGTACGCGAACTCCAACGGCAAACGAATTACGAGGGACGCGCCTATTACGAAATCCCCGCCGACCCGGCGCGTTACGGAAAGCAGAATGAGGAAGAACTGACCCAGTTAATTTCAAACTATCTCGTGCTGGTGGGCGATGATTCTGACGGCGGTTATTCGAATGACTCGCTTGAACCTACCGCCGTCCGCAGCATTATACAGGTTGACTCAAAATGGTGGGCGGACAGCAAAACAGTCATAGCTGAGGTAAACAACTATGTTGCCGCCAATTTTCCTGGCAACGTGCGAGTGATAGTCGGAGGCGGAGCGGCCCTTATCGGCGGAATTACCGACGCCCTTACGAAGAGTCAGATTGTTTCCATCCTTGTTTCCGTTTTGTTTGTCTTTATCATTCTTGCGCTGGCGAACAAGTCCATCGCGGCGGGTATTCTCGGCGCGGTCCCGCTGTCCATTGCGATTGTGTGCAACTTCGGCATCATGGGCTTTTTGGGCATTACACTCAACATGGGAACGGCGCTTGTTTCCAGCATCGCCGTAGGTATCGGCATTGATTACACCATCCACTTCATAGAGTTTTTCAAACTGGAATACCGCCGCGGCGGAACTAACGGCAGTAACGAATTTTTGCGCCGGACATTCAGCGGATGCGGCAAGGCAATACTGATTAACGCCGTTTCTGTCGGTGCGGGATTCGCCGTGCTTGCGCTGTCCAATTTCCGCATGATGACTCACATGGGCGGCCTCATCGCGTCCAGTATGTTCATCACCGCCATAGTGAGCCTTACCCTCATGCCGGTATTGCTCATGGTATTCAAACCCCGGTTTATTTATGGGAAATCCAGCCCAATGGCTGAATAATTTTTTACAGGAGTTTTTAGATGAAAAGAATTGCATTGTTTGTAACAACGCTGATAGCGTTTGCTTTTTCGGTGAACGCGCAGGATGCCGCTTCTATCATGGAGCAAGCGAGAAACCGGGATAACGCGGCCACCATGTCCAGCCGCTCGCGCATGGTCATCACCGCGAAAAACGGTTCCACCACAGAACGGGTCATGGACCAATACTCGAAGGACGACGCAAAGGGTAATGACCGCTCCGTCGTCGTGTTCCAGAGTCCGGCGACCGTGAAGGGGACGCGCTTCCTCATGATGGATAACGCTTCCGGCGATACCGACCAGTGGATTTTTCTCCCTTCTCTGGACAAAGTCAGGCGCATAGCCTCCTCCGAAAGCGGCGGCAGTTTCATGGGATCGGATTTTTCATACGACGATATGTCGATGATGAGCCGCGATATTGACGAGGATACGCACGCCATTCTGCGGGAGGAGACGATTACTGTTGATGGAGGCGGCGCGCTCTGCTATGTCATTCAGTCGCTTCCGAAAGGCTCTGATTTTCCCTATTCAAAAATGGTTTCATGGATTGACAAATCCAATTACCGCGCCTACAAAACCGAACTCTACAACAAGCGGGGCGCGGTGGAAAAACTGATGGAAATGTCCGTCTACCGCGATATGAGTGGGCATGATACCGCCACACAGACAAAAGTGTCCACCGTGGCGGAGGGAACCTCAACAACGCTGTATATGGACATCATCAAATACGACGACCCCATTCCCGAAGGCGTGTTCACCACCGCGTATCTTGAAACCGGGAGGGTGCGGTAATGCGGCGCATCATCTTTGCTGTCGTGATAAGCATCCTGACGCTTACCCCGCTTGCGGCGCAGGATGGCTTTGCAGAGCAAAGCGGCTTTGCGGGGCAAAGCGGCTTTGCGGGGCAAAGCTTCGGTTTTGGTTTCGACGATGAAGCGGAAATAGAAGGGGGCTCAGGCGGGATTGGCGGCGGGCCGCCGGCAGTGAATATAGACGGCGAGGTCTCCGCCGCAATGACCGGCTTCATTGACGACTTTTCCAACGGCGCGGAAGATACCCGGCTGGGAGATGTTTTTTCCGGCAAACTCAACTTTTCCGCCGAAAGTTCCCTTGCAAGCGCCGTTATAAACCTGAAACTTGCGTCCGGTCTGGTCTACTATGGCGAAAAATCACCGGTGTATGTTGACGAAGCGTATCTCACCGCCTGGTTCGGCAAACTCGACCTTGAGGCGGGCCTGCGGAAACTCACCTGGGGCAAAGCCGACGCGTTTGGTCCCCTTGACGTGATAAATCCGCTTGATAACGCGGACTTGTCCGCTATGGATATGAGCGACGCGGCGAGCCTTAAAATCGCCCGCCCGCTTGTACATGCCTCTGTGCGCCTGGGGCAGTTCACAAAACTGGAAGGGGTCTTTGTGCCGTGGTTCGAAGCGCCGCCCCTACCAACCGGACGCTGGGCACAGCCGCTTCCGGTTGCGCCAACTTTGCCCGATACTTCCACCCTGGACTATTTTCAAGCGGGTCTGCGCTTTACCACAACGATTGTAAACGCTGCGGATGTGGGTGTTCAGTATTACTACGGCCGTTTAACCAAGCCAGCCGTTACCATGTCTTTTACGACGCCTTCACCGCTCCCAACGGCGGTAAACTTCGCCTACAATCCCTATCATCAAGTTGGCGTTGATTTCGCGCAGGTACTGTTCGGTTTCAATATCCGCGCCGAATTAGCGGCAAACATAACCGAAGATATAGACGGCGATGACGGGGCAGTCTACAACCCCGCTTTGGCATGGTCTCTCGGCTTTGACCGCGATCTCTTTTGGGGAATTAACCTGAACCTGCAATGCAACGAATCCATCCGTCTGCTTGACAATGAAATCACCCGCCCGGATGACATTGAGGATAATAGTGATATAACGGCAACGCAGATTATCGCCGCGCTTTCAAAGAAGTTTCTCCGGGACGAACTGGAACTAAGCGCCGCCGTTTTGTGGGAAGTGGAGGAGCGTGATTTTCTCGTCATGCCGGCTGTTACCTGGACAAAGGATGATGTATCAATAGGTTTTTCCGCCGGTATTTTCGGCGGGGACGAGGCGGGTATGTTCGGCCGGTTCCGTGACAACAGTTTTATAAAGATGGGGATAACATACACGTTTTAGTAAAGCCATGTCTAACGGTCATATAGAAACAAAACCGGGTTGTTCAGAAAACAACTGAACGGCCCGGTATATCCCAAGGAAATAATATTGCGATAAAACAAATATGAAAACGGAAAAGGCGTTCACACTTATCGGCAAGAAACTGGAAAAAGAACATAAAAAGCTCGGATTTAAATATTCAAAAAAATATAGGTTCCTGAAAAAAACGACAAAGAAGTACGATTACTATATTTTTTTCTCACCATTCTTTGAGCATATACCTGCCATCTGTATAGAATTACGGGTTACTTTGATTATTAACAATAGAACCTTATTGAAAACCAATATTAATGCACACGGCGAATTATTTCGTATGGATTTATGGGAAATGGGCAATCATTATAACATAGCGGATAAAACACTAGTAGACAACGTATATATGGATTTAAAAAACAAAATAGAGACTTACTTAATACCACAAATAAAGAAACTTGAGGAGAAAAATCAATGATTTTAACTCTGATTACTAACAACAAGTTTTTATTAATTTGATTTGATTTTGGGCAAGGACGAATAAGGAGCCTAAGAACGGGGTCTTGAAGGGGTCTCAATCTTTAGCAAATTGCGTCCTTGCCCTTTTTTTAATTATCAATAAACAATGAAATATCGCGGGCAGGAAGCAAGCGAATTATCATGTAACGATCTGTCATTAGATTTTTAAAAAGCAGTCATCAGAAAACATCAAAAAATTACACGATATAAAAACAACTTTTTGTTTTGGTTTAATCCGAGACATATAATTGCTTTATCAACATCATAAAAAGTCAAAAAAATGGCGACCAACACTGACAGCGTTGGTCGCCTGGAGGCAAATCCGTGGCAACGGAAGCAAAAACCGGTGCCACAAAACCGCATGGAGAATTATGTAAAACCACGCGGATTTTTACTTTTTCGGTGTTTGCACCTCGTGCATGACGATCCGGGGATCGTTGCGTAAAATCTCAAGTTGTTCCTCGGTCACTTCATAGGGTGCCGAGTCCTGATAAAAACACATTCCCGCCCGGCGGTATGTTCTATACGGCGTATTATGCCTGATCATCATCAGTATCAATCTTTTGTCCATGTTTTTCCCCCTGTTACAACCACGGCGATACAACCAGTTCTGCCGTGTGATAATTGACGTTGGAATCGCCGCCGTCGATCAATTGCGCCTCAAGAATTTTCCGGGCCGCCGATTCGTTGTCGGCGCTTACCACAAAATGGGTCGGTACGATCCCGAGGGGATCGCCGCCGTCCCGTTTGAACTGCCGCATCTGTAACCGGGCCGCCTCATAGTTTTCGGCGGATAATTCCTCCTTTGAGGCAACCGCCTGCTGCCAGAAGCCGTA
>JAIRMP010000149.1 GCA_031258615.1 Spirochaetaceae bacterium
ACGCTCAGCGTGCAAGCGCTTCGCGCTTGCATAGGAGTTTGCGCCGCCAGCCTAGCGGCTGGCTTACCGCAAACTCCACCCTCCTTGTAAAGCGGATGACAAGGACAATGAGTCAGCTACTGGCGTACGTTCGGTGCAGGCTGGCCTGCCGTATGTTTGGTGCAGGCTGGCCTGCCAAGGATTTGAGGCGTTGGGGGTCCAGGGTGATGGTTAAGGTTTTTTCCTGTGTTGGGATTACAAGACCTTTGGGGCCGTTTTTGGCGCGGCGCAGGTACTTTACCTGTGTGTAAAAGAGTTCGCCCTTGCCGGAGGCGCGGCCCTTCGAGTAGAACAGCGCGAGGTTGGCCGCGTCGAGGAGCACGGGGAGCGGCGCCGTCTTTCCGGCGCGATGCTTGATGAACACGTAAGAGCCGGCAAAGTCGCGTACATGAAGCCACAGATCGTTGCCCTTCACGTGCCGGCGGAGCAGTTCGTCGTTTTCCTTCGCGTCCCGGCCCACATAGAGGAGCCATTCGCCGCGCCTAAACGCCAGGCCGGGACGTTTGCGTCCGCCATCTTTGGCCGCCGCCTGCCCCGCGCCGCCGTCTATCAGTTTTTTGAGGCGCAGCGGGTTTGACTCCGTCAGCAGCCCCGCCAAAAGTTCCTTTTGGCGGGCGATCTTTGCCTCCGCCGAGGCGATCTCCGCCTGAACATCAGCAAGCCCGCTCCTGGCCTTGCGATACTGCTCGTAGTAAGCGGCGGCGTTTTCCGAGGCGCTCTTTTGCGGGTCAACCTTGATACGGATTAGGCCGCCGGAATAGAAATCCTCCGCCTCCATCCAGGCTTCCGCCCCGCCGCCCTGCCCCCGCGCTGACGGCAGCGTACCCATGTTCGCCATGATTATGTCGCCGTACTCCCTGAGCCGCGCAGCGTACGAGAAGTCAGCCTCCTTCTCGCGGAGCTTTTCCAGCGCCGCTTCGAGACGGCCCACGCTCCCCTCAAACTGACGCCGCGCCTGGGCCCGCAGCGCCTCAAGCGACAGGGAAGCCCCCCGCTCGGCGTACCACAGGTCGATCTTTTCGTTAAAAGACCCTTCGCCGTCCAGTTGGCGGACGCTGAAGCGGTCAGCCCGGGCGGACATCGCCTTCAACGCCTCCTCCGGCCTGTAGAAACCGCCGGTTACCTCGCCCCGTTTGGGGAGGCGGCGCATCGCGTCAATTATCCTGCCGTCAGGCTCGCAGAGCAGCACGTTTGCGGCGTTCGCCCAGAGGCGGAAGTACAGGAGGAAGCGGCGCTCGCCGCGCCGTACCGTGCAGCGCACGATACGGTCGCTTCCAAGCTGCACCGCCTCCTCTATCCAGCCGTTGACGATGCGGGACTTTAACAGCTCCCCGAATCGCAACGGCTTCCCGCTCTTTGGCGCGGCGCGGAAAGTTTGATGGAGGCGGCAGACCTCGCCCTGTATAACGGCAAGGAGTTCCCGTTCGCCGCCCTGCCCGTAAATCCTGAACGACAGCACGTCAAACCCGCTCTGGTTTACCTTCTGAATCTGGCAGCCGGGCAAATTCAGTTCGGACAAGATAAGGTCTATTTCTTTCCAGTTTAACGACAATGTGAAGACTCCTGCCCAGCGCTACGCGCTGGGCTTGGGAGTTTCGGGGCCGGCGCAAAGCGCCGCCTTATCCCGAAACTCCAAGGCCACGCGCAGCGTGGCCCCTCTGCGGCAGCGTCCCGGAAGCCGCTGTCGGATACGCTAAAAGCCCGTAACAACGCTCAAACCCGAAGTCCGCCCCATACCCGCTGCCTTATTCAAACGGGTAGTTTCTGCCAAAAAAATGCTGGTACTGTAGTTTTGCCTGACGCAGCAGCATATCCGCGCCGTTTAGCACACGGCAGCCCACCGCGGCGGCGCGTTCCAGCATCGCGGTGCGTTCCGGTTTGTAGATGATGTCCATCACCACTTCTTTGCCGCTGAATTGATAGCCGCGCAACGGGTCGCCGGCAAGGTCGGGCTCCATGCCCACCGATGTTGTCTGCACAATTATGTCGGAAAACTTCTTGATCCGCCGGAGGCCGTCCGGCCCGAGGCCGCCGTACTCAAAGCCGTAGGCGTCGGCAAGCTGTTCGGCGCGGAGCTTGTTTCTGTTCAGGATCAGCGCCTTGCCTTTCAGCCGGCGGATTTCGGACACCACGGCCCGCGCCGCCCCGCCAGCGCCAACCACCGTTACGCGCTTCCCCCTGAAATCCTTACAGCCGGTAAAGCTCAGCAGCGAACCGGAGAAGCCCTCCGTGTCGGTGTTGTACCCGCCCCAGCCGTTTTCGGTACGCGCTATCGTGTTGCAAGCGCCGACAGAGTTGACTTGCTCTGACATGGACGACAGGTGCGCCAGCACCGCCTCCTTATGCGGCACCGTGACGGAAGCGCCGAGCAGCCCTATCTCGTCGGCAAGGGCAAAAAACTGGTACGTGGTCTGGGAAGGGAACGGGATGTAAACGGCGTCCCTGTTCTCTTGAGCGAACACCCTGTTAAAGAAGAGGGGGCTGGAGGTCGCCTTTAACGGGTAGCCAAGTATACCGTAGATTTTCGCGTCCTTCGTGATAGACCTAAAACGGTACATATCCACCAGTTCTGTGGGATCAAGCTGACCGGCGGCGGCGGCGGGTAAGTCGGGTTCTCCCTTGACCGAGGTATAGCAGATATGGGAGCCGAGTTTTTTCGCCAAAATCCTGGTACAAATCGCGTTATCCCCCATGCAGAGCAGGATTTTCTCCATGCCGTCCAGTTCCCGCGATATTTTGAACAACTGGGTAACATCATCCAGGCTGTCCGCCTTTAGCGCGGCCTTGACGATTTCGTCCCCGACACGGCGCATCGCGCGTATGCGGCCTGCCAGCTTGTCGTACGGTCCGTTGAAGCTGTGAAACGAACGGATTATCTTCGTGCCAAAGGCGCGCGCCGCCTCTTCCAGGCCGGATAGTTCCAAATCTTCCTCAAGGTCGACGTACGCGAAGTTGCGCCGCACGTCAACTTCGGCAAAGGCCAGCGCCCTCGACAGCAGGGCGATACGGGAGCTTTCGCCCATTTCAAAGTTGCCGCCGTCGCTGTGCCGGCGTATCGCCAGGATGACGGGAAGCCCGGCAAGCTCAGGAAAACGCCGTATCGAAAAACGCTCCTCGTGCAGAAGGCAGTCCACCCGGAGTTCCGCCATGTCTATGTAGGGCCGGTACCTGTTCAGTATTTCCAGATCACGCTCTATCGTTTTTCCCGTCAAACAGAGACATATTTTTGTCATTCAGTAATCCATCCTGTACAGGTAGATCGCGCTCACCCTGCCGTCCTCTATGTTGAACCGCCATTCGAGGGGCCAGCTTGTATCGCGCAGTCTTCCCAAAATATACTTTTCGTTGTCCGCTGCCGCCTCGCCCAGCACCAAAAGTACCGCCGCCCGGGGGTCGCCCTTGCTTATGCCGCGGCCTGAATCAAGGCTAAGCTGCCAAACCTTGTCTTTGTATAGATAAAAATCAACGCCGGAATACTCAAAAACGACATCGTCCTGCCAGGGTTCAATGCCCCGGGACGGATAAACCGCGTCGGGCGGGCCAAAACTTTCGATAAGCTCCGCGACATCCATCCCGATGAGGCTTACCGCGTCCAGCGCGGCCTCCGCGCGGGGCGCCTTAAACGCTGTCTGCCGTAAAAGCGCGGCATCCTCCTGCCCCTCAGCGCCAAAAACCCCGGCAGCTATACCCAAAAATGCGAAAACCGGAAATAAGCCGCCCCGCCGGCGCGGGTGGTTTTTAACCGGGCGGCCAGCCAAGTCTGCGCCCGCCCAAAACATGGATATGCAGGTGGTCAACCGTCTGCCCGCCATCGTCCTTGCAGTTGATAACAAAACGCGCTCCTCCCTCCTCGCAGCCGAGTTCGCGCGCGAGTTCCTCCGCCTTTAGCAGCAGCTTGCCAAGTAGAACGCCGTCCTCTGCGCCGCACTCCATAATATTTTTTATGTGCCTCTTGGAAATCACAAGAAAATGCACCGGCGCCTTGGGGTCTATGTCGTGGAACGCGAGCATCTCGCCATCCTCAAATATTTTTTTTGAAGGTATGGTCCCGTCCGCAATCCCGCAAAAAATACAATCACTCATGGATGACATTATACTACCTGGAGTTTGCGGAGACAAGCGCGCAACGCTTGCGCAGCAAAGTCCGGAGCTCAAGCCTTGCGTCTTGAGCCATCCGCCGAGCGTGAAAGAGGGCGGGTGAATAGTGAGTGAACAGGAATGGGCTTTAGTTAAGGAAGCTCTGGAGCAGAGAACGGTATTCGGCGATGGTTTTTGCGTGGACCAGGCGGGCGCGCAGGGGAGCCGCGCCGTGCAGTCCTTTGGTATAGGCGCAAAAGACTTTGCGCATTTCCAGGCAGGCGCTCGTCTCGCCCACCGCTTCCGCAAGCAGTTCAAGCTGCCGGAGCGCGGTTGCCGCGCGCAATGCGGCGTCCGGCGTCTCCGTCCCCTTCCCCAGAAGCAGGTTCCGGGTTTCAGTAAAGATAAACGGGTTGCCGAAGGCTCCCCTGGCAAACATAACGGCCGCGCAGCCCGTCTCTTTAAGCATCAAAGCGGCATCCTCCGCGCTGTACAGGTCGCCGGAGCCTGCCACCGGCACAGGTACCAGGTCCGCAAGTTCCGCTATATGCCGCCGGCAGCTTTGTCCCGAATAACCCTGAGCGCGTGTCCTTGCGTGAAGGCTTACCATACAGGCGCCCGCCTGCACGGCGGCCTGGGCGCATTCGGCAAAGTTTATGGAGGCGGCATCCCAACCGCTCCGCAGTTTTACGCTTACCGGTATTCCGCCCAGATCATCCCGCGCGATTTTTACCACGGCCTCTACGATGCGCGCAAGTTTTTCGGGCGTGCGCATCAATGCCGCCCCAGCGCCGCACCTCGTAACCTTGGCCACGGGGCACCCGGCGTTTATGTCTATGAGGCCGGGCCTGTACGGGGCAAGCAGCGCGGCGGCCTCCGCCATAACAAGTTCCGATGCGCCGAAAAGCTGCACGGCATACACCTTTTCGTTTTCCGCACGCCGGAGCAGGGCTTCAGACGCGTCCGCCCGCCTCGTCAGAGCTTCGGCGGAGATGAGCCCGGTAAACGTAAGGTTTGCGCCGTGTTCCACACAGATTGAACGGAACGCGCAGTCCGTGTAGCCCGCCGCGGGGGCGAGAAACAGATTCCCGTCAAGCGGAAGAGTCCCTATCGTTAGCGGATGGTACAGTTCGTGTTCCATTTTAGGCATAGCTCATAGAGGCATTTCACCGTTGGCTAAAAGAATACCATTCAGAAGCGATAAGAAAAATCACGTACCGTAACTGTCAATTCTCACCCTGTTAGAGAGGGATATTCCAGGGAGAATGCAATCCAATCATCCGGGAAAGCGGAATCCGGCGCTTGGCGGCGGCCGCCGCTTGACAGGGGACGGGGGAAATTTTATTGTTAGCGGACGCGGAGGTGAATGTCGCCTGGTGGCGGCTGCGGACTTCAAATCCGTCAAAGGGTGGAAACGTCCTTGGTGAGTTCGATTCTCACACGCCTCCGCCATCTTTTTACCCTGAACCCTGTATGGAAAGTGCCGGCGAAGTTATAATCTGTTTTGAAAGCGTTTCAGGCGCGATCATGGCGGAGGAAGCGCTTGTGAAGCAGGCGATCAATGTCCGCGTGATGCCCGTGCCGTCCGGCATAAGGGGCGGCTGTGGTTTTTGCCTGCGGTTTTCGCCGGAAGACGCGGGGAGGGCCGCCGCGTTCCTGGCCGGGAGCGGTTTTGACGTTGGCGGGGCGTGGGAGAGATCGGGGCCGGCGGGGGCGTACAGGAAGTTCACGATGGACATGACGGATGGAGGGACGGATGGGGAACGCTAAGACGCTGCTTTCAAACTGCGTGAGCGGCGGGTGCGGGGCAAAGATAGAAAGCGACGGGCTTGCCAGCCTGCTGGCGGGGCTGCCGTCCGGCGGGGACGGCAGCCTGCTGGTCGGGTTCGACACGGCTGACGACGCCGCGGTCTACGCGCTTGACGGGGAGCGCTCGCTTATTTTTACGGCGGATTTCTTTCCTCCCATGGTGGATGACCCCCGCGTCTTTGGGCGGATTGCCGCCGCGAACGCGCTGAGCGACGTGTGGGCGATGGGGGGCAAGCCCTTTCTGGCGCTGAACCTGGTCTGCTTCCCCGAAGCGATGGACAAGGGCGCGCTGGCGGAGATACTTGCCGGGGGCGCCGAGAAGATTGCGGAGGCGGGGGCCGCGCTGGGCGGGGGCCATTCCATATACGACAGGGAGCCCAAGTACGGGTTGGCCGTTGCCGGCATCATAGAGACCTCGAAGGTGGTGCGGAACAACACGCCCAAGCCGGGCCACCGGCTGATACTGACCAAGCCGCTCGGCGTCGGGATTGTGATGGCGGCGCTGCGGGTCGGCCTGGCGGACGAGGGCGCTGTCCGGCAGGCCGTCTCTTCAATGGAGAGGCTGAACCGGAGCGCCTGCGAGTGCATGATGGCTTTCAACGTAAGCGCCTGCACGGATGTTACCGGCTTTGGGCTGATCGTTCACGCGCTGGAGATGGCCGGGGACGCGGTAACCATCATCCTGTACCCAGACGCGCTCCCCGTCATCCCGGAAGCGGTGAAGTACGCTGACGAATACCTGCTGACCGCCGCCGGGCAGCGCAACCGCAACCGCGCCGGCGCGCACGCTGACGTGAGCCGGCTTCCGTTCGCTATCCAGGAGCTGCTGTTCGATCCGCAGACATCGGGCGGCCTGCTGATAGCCGTCCCCCCCGGTGAGGCGGAAGCTCTCGTTGCCCGCATACGTAACGCCGGTGACGAGAACGCCGCAATAATCGGCGAGATCACGCAGGCCAGCCTGCACCGAACGTACGCCAATAGCAAAGGAGTCGTCCTTGCCAGCCGCTGAGCGTGAAAGAGGGCCAGCCTGCGCCGCAGGCAGGCAGGCAGGCAGGCGGGTTACACGCTTCGGCCACCCTCTACAGGGCTTCGCCCACGTACCCCCGCCGCACCGCAATGACCCCTTGATGCGCGGAGATTCATTCCGGAACGGACGGTGTTTTATACTGAGTTGCGTCGTTCTCTCCGTACCGTTGAGGAACTTGCCGGAAAAACACCGGCGCGTGTATTTTACGGATAGCGGCGCCTGAAACCTTTTACGCGGGCCGAGGCGCTTACGCTGAGAGGGGAACTGTCGCCGCGCAAAAAGTGCCGGCAGGCAAGGCCGGCTACCATCGCGCCGTTGTCGCCGCAGAGCTCAGGCGGGGGGAATATGCAGGTAAGGCCGCCGTAGCCTGCAAGACGGGCGCGGAGGAGAGAGTTGGCGGCCACACCTCCGCCGGAAACGACGGTTTTTATGCCCGTATCGTCCGTGGCGGCAAACAGGGCGCGCAGCAGTATCTCGACGGCCGTCTTTTGAAACGACGCGGCGATGTCGCAGGTGTTAAGCTCGCCGGCGCTGCCCTTCTTCCTGAACTGTTCAAGCTGATTCACGACCGCGGTCTTCAAACCGGAGTACGATACGTCATAGCGGTGTTCACCCTTGTGAAGGCTGGGCATGGGGAACGCGAAAGCGCTCGGATCGCCCAGCCTGGCCGCCTCGTCAATATGAACGCCGCCCGGATAGCCCAGCCCGTAGTGCTTTGCCACCTTGTCGAACGCTTCGCCCACAGCGTCATCTATCGTCGTGCCGAGGACTTCCACCGCGTCAAAATCATCCACCCGGCAGATAATCGTATGCCCGCCGGAAACAAGGAGGCCGATATACGGGTAGTCCGGCGGGTTTTCGCAGAGGCGGGCCGCGTACAGGTGGGCAAGCATGTGGTTGCAGGCCAGGAACGGGATACGCCGCGCCCAGGCAAAGGCCTTCGCGAAAGTAAGCCCGACAAGCAAGGCGCCAAGAAGCCCGGGCTCGGCAGTCGCCGCTACACCGTCAATCTCAGGAACAGTCTTCCCGGCGCGGGAGAGCGCCTCCTCAACGACGCCGTAAATCCATTCGGTATGCTTGCGGCTGGCAATCTCCGGCACAACCCCGTAAAATTCACGGTGAAACGGAATCTGCGTCGCTACAACGTTTGAAAGTATACGAGTTCCGTCCTCCACAATGGCGGCGGCGCATTCGTCGCAAGATGTTTCTATGCCCAGCACTGTCATCGCGTACTTTTACCCTCCATCATTTCTGAAACCGAGAGAAAGACATAGCCCTCGGCGCTCAAGGCAGTAAAGCTGTCCGTCAGTATTCCGGCAAGTTCCGGCGACCAGGTATGCCCTATCATCACGGCAATGTTTTTTGCCCGCGCTATACCCAGTCCCTGCTCAAGGCTCTCCCGTATCGCTCCGGCATCCTGCTCGTTATCCAAAAAAATGTTCCGTTCCGCTATGTTGAAGCCAACCTCGCCCGCTATTTTTGGCGCGGCCGTTTCGGCGATTGTCCGCGAATCGAGGAAGTACAAGCCGTTTTCACGGCAAAATTCGAGCACAACCCTCATTATTTCCTCATCCTGTGTTACCAGAGAACCCTGATGGTTGTTCATGCCCGCAATCGGGCCGATTTCCCGGACATTCTTTTCCAGCACGGCGCGCACTTCCTCCGCGCTCATCCCGGCGTATATCGCCCCTGGCCCCGGATACGCGCCGCCCACCGCCTCCATAGGCTGATGGAGGAACACTTCCTTGCCGGCTTCCCGTACCAGCCGCGCCGCCTGAGCCGAATGCGGCAGGCCGGGCAGCACCGCCACCGTCAGCGCCCCCGGAAACCTGAGAAACGGCTCAAGCTCACGCAGGTTGTTTCCGGCGTCGTCGATCACGTACACGATGCCGCCCTTCCGCCCCGGGCTGGGCGGAAGGGGCCTTGTCGGGGGCTGCGCGGCAGGGCCGGCTGTCTGCCGGGCATCCTGCCGGGCCGGCGGCCTGGCGGGATGCGTCCCCGCGGCGGGCGGCGGGGCGTCGGGCAGGCGGGCCGTCTCCTGAGTGGAGGCCGCCGCCATTTCCGCTGCGCCGCCTGAGCCAGGCGGCGCAGCCTCAGGAGGCACAGGGGGCGAAGTCTCTTTCATTGCGGGAGGAGTTTCCGCAACGGCCTGGCCGCGCCGGTCAGCGCCGTTAAACCGGTCGTATACGGTATACGCCGCCCAAAAGAACAAAATACCGAGGGCGGCTATAAAAACAGCGGCGAATCTTTCCTTTGATGTTAGCTTTTTACTCCGTCTTTTTTGCTTCAAGGCTTAAATCTATCACAGCCGCCTCATTTTTTCGAGGGCTCTCCCGTCCGCCACGGGTCTGGCTACAGGCTTTTAAGCTGGCCGTCGCGCTAACGCGGGACGGTAAACGGACAGCCGGAATTGTCGGCCTGATTTTCTATTTTTATAAGCCTCCCCGTATGTATTTTTATACAGCATCTGTGTATTAAGGTTTCATCGTACAGGAAATTTTGTATAAGTCTATATCCTATAATCAATTAAAAAATAAATAGAATTTCCGCGCATATTGGCATGATTTTTGCAATAACAGTAGTATCAAATAAATAAATTTGGGAGAGTATTATGAGTAAAATTTCAGTTGAAATGCTGACTAACGATGCTTACAAAGCATACATTGAGCAGGTAAAAAAGGTTCCCCTCCTTACGGTTGAAGAAGAACAGGAATTTGCCTGCCGTGCTGCCGAGGGTGATGAGTATGCCGCCAAACGGCTAATCGAAGCCAACCTGCGTCTGGTTATAAAGATCGGACAAAAATATATATCGGACGATTTATCGCTGATGGATATTATTCAGGAAGGAAATTTCGGACTGATGCACGCAGTTGAAAAATTCGATTCGCATAAAAATGTACATTTCGCCACCTATGCCTCTTTGTGGATCAAACAGTACATAGTCCGTTTTGTGGCGAGTAAACGCCGTACGATAAGGCTTCCACTCAAAAAAGAAGCACTGTTGCGTAAAATCTATATCGTAAAACATATACTTCACCAAAAATTTGGACGCGAGCCAAAAGCTGACGAAATAGCCGCCGAAACCGACTGCTCCGCCTTCGATGTTGAATTGCTTATGAATGTTTCCAGCAGCCCGCTCTCGCTGGAAGCTGAATTAGACGAGGCCGGTTCATTTGCCGCAATTTATGAAGACAGCCACCAGTGCGACCCGGAACGTGAGTTTTTAATACATTCTTCCAGAAATGAAACCCGCCGTTTTCTGAAAAGGCATCTGAGTCTCCGTGAAAGAAACGTTATTTTTCACCGTTTTCATTTTGTAGATTCAGAGGACTATACCTTCAAAAAACTGGGCGTCATCATGGGTATCAGCGCGGAAGCGGTCCGCCAGATTGAAAAGCGGGCATTGGACAAGATACGCACCAAAAAGGACGAACTGCTAAACTGCGTCTATGCGTGAATAGCCTTAAAAACGGCCTCCAAAAACTTTTTGGGCCGGCGTTGTCAAAAACGCCGGCAGCCGGCCTGCGGGATACCGATCAAACAGAAGCTCTGTTGAATCGCTTCTGCGATGAGATAGAGCTTTTTAACCCGGCTTACGGCCTTGTTTCCGTTAAAGACAGAAACGAACTCGTAGTAAAGCATATCCTCGATTCGCTTGCCCCAATCATCACTATAAAACAATTACTGGATGTCCACATTCACCAAACTCCATGCATAGCGGATGTAGGTTCCGGAGCCGGGTTGCCGGGAATACCGCTGGCGATAGCTCTGCCCGGTGTTTCCGTCAGCCTGATCGAACGGATGGGACGGCGGGCCGGCTTCCTGCGAAACACGCAGGCTGTTTTGGCGCTGCCTAACCTTGAAGTTTTGGAGATTGAGGTGGAAAAAGCGCCGCCTGCCATCGCGGACATTGTCTGCTTTCGGGCATTTCGTCCGTTAACCGGGGAGATTCTAAGACACCTGTTCCGCATCCTTAAAAAAGACGCCTCCATCGCCGCCTACAAGGGCCGCCTCCACTCAATTAACGCTGAAATGCTGCCTCTTTCGTCCTTTTTGGAACAGCAGAACGCTGAATGGGAAGCGATCCCCTGCTCCGTCCCGTTTTTGAACGATGAACGGAACCTGCTGCTGATCCGCCGCTCCGCCTCCTCAGCGGCTTGACCTGGACTGGAGATTCTGGATAACCTTGTCCGTTATATCGATGGCAGGGCTGTACCAAAGTATGCCTTTAGTATCTTTCAGGTTAAGTACCATACTGTAGCCCTCGTTTTCGGCAACAATACGCAGTTCGTTGTACACCTGCTCCAAAAACGCTGACGACTGGGAAAGCTTTTTCTTTTGATCCTCAAGCTCCGCGATTTTTAGTTTGGAGTATTCTTTAAGGGATTCGCTCTTTTTGTAGATATCGCTTTCCAGGCGGACGGCCTTTTCACTATCACCCTCCAGCTCCGCATTGATCTGGGAGTTTTTCAGGTCCTGAATCTCTTTCAACCTTCGATCGATATCAGTCTGTACACGGGCGCTCCGTTCCTCAAAATCACGTACCGCCCGCGACTCCCTAAAAAAGGCGGTGTAAACTTTTGACATATCCACAACGGCAAAACGTGTAATCTGCTGGGCCGAAAGAAGAAGCGGAAATGTCAGTAACCATACTTGCAATAAAAGAATTTTTTTCATTTCCGCCATACTATATCAAACAAACAAACAAACTGCCAGTGGGCAGGCGGTTTTGTTACGAGAAGCGGTACTCTCCCCGGAAAGATGCGGGAGTCTCAGGCGAGAGTTGCGGTACTTTTGGAAAAAACATACGGACTTTTTGGAGAGGCGCAGGGGTCTTGTCTCAGGAGTCCCCCTCGTCCGCCCTCGCCAAGCCGTCTCGTCCGCCCCTCGCCACCCGCGAACGCGCCGCCGCCACCTGCATAGGCCTGCGCCGGCACGGGAAGTGAGGCGGCGCCATACTGGCGGTGCCATCCCGGCGGCGCCATCCCGGCGGCACCAGTATGGCGGGGGTTCCCGCCGCAAGCCCTGAAAAAAAACCGTAAAAAACACAACCGGTTGACAAAAAAAATTCCGTGTATTAGACTATTATGCATGGAGGGGGCGCGGGTGTACGTTGGTGTACACAACGCGGAGACGGACTACAAAAAGCCGGACTTTAGGGGTTTGGCTGTAATTTTGGCCGCGCGGGCAGGCCCGAAGCGGCGGATACAAGGAGTTTGATATGTACTTTTTCCTGTTCTTTACAGTTCTTCCCCCCCCCCCCCCCGTGTTTAACCGTTCTTTTTAACTGTTCCTTTAGAAAATCACCTGTTTTTTCTCCTGTACCCAAGGCGGCGTTTGCGCTTAAACCGAGCGCGCCGCCCTTCAGACTAAACGCGGCGAGTGAGGCCCGCCGGCGGGCAGGCGGATTTTTGTTCTTTTTCAGACTATGAAACTGGCTTTTTTATGGAGACGCGCCGCTATCAAACCCCGACCAGCAAGTCTCCCGGAAGTTTTCCGGCAACGGTTTGAGGCGGCGCATCTTCATTTTGTTTCTTTTTTAGGAGGAATACAATATGAAAAAAAGTATTATGATTGGAATGGCAGTGCTGGCGGCGGCGCTGCTGCTGACGGAGGCAAGCTGCGGGCACGATGCCCCAGAGCCAGTGCTCACGGCCGCGCCCACGGTCAGCTCCGCATCGG
>JAIRMP010000248.1 GCA_031258615.1 Spirochaetaceae bacterium
ATTTGTGTTCGTGACGACACTGAGTATCAACTGGCTAAAAAGGTTTCTGATGATGATTTTGACACCATTTTCATTGTTAGAATTCATCCCTTTGAGTCTTGGAACTACAAGATTTTACCACACTAAATCGTCATCTTATTGTTTGACAGTTCCTACGAGGCGGCGTTACGGATCGCCCCGAACCATACCGACGCCAAAAGCGAACTTAAAGCTGCCCGGAACGCGCGGGGGTATTAGAGGCAGATAACCTCTTGCAACATGGGGGTGCCGCAGGGGCTTACCCAAGCAAAAAGGCCGTCCCCTTCTGTTTTCCCGAGGCGAGCGCTTCGAGGCTGCGGGGTTTGCCGCCGCAGGCTAAAATCGTGGGGATGCCGTAGGAGAAGGCCCGCCGGGCCGCGTCGAGTTTGGTGACGATGCCGCCGGTGCCGAAATTGTTCGCCGCGCCGGTACTGATGTTTTTGCGCACTCCGTCAATATCCCGCACCTCTTCCACCAGCGCGGCGTCGGGAAACTCCTTGGGGTTTTTGGTGTACAGGCCGTCGATATCGCTGAAGAGGACGAGAAGATCGGCGCTCCAGAGGATCGCCGACTGGGCCGCCAGGGTGTCGTTGTCTCCGATTTTGATTTCTTCCACCGAAACAGTGTCATTTTCGTTGATGATGGGGATGATGCCCTCATCTACAAGGGTGAAAAGCGTGTTGCGCATATTGAGGGTTCTGATGGGGTCGCCGAAATCGTCCTGGGTAAGGAGGATCTGGGCGATTCGAAGACCGTACTGTTCAAAGGCCCGGCGCCACGCGCCCATGAGTTCTACCTGTCCCACGGCGCAGAGGGCCTGGCGGTAATGGATGTCCCGCTTGCGCGCCCATTTGTCCATGGTGGAAAGTCCCGCCACCTGTGCTCCGGATGACACGATAACGATCTGTTTGCCGCCCCGCTTAAGCGCCGATGCCTGATCGGCGAATTCCGCGAGAAAGGCGGGGTTTATCCTGCCGTCCCTGTCGGCAAGGGTATTGGAACCGAATTTGAATACTATTTTCCGGGCCTCCGCTATGAGCCGCGCTATCATTTTCACCTAACTCCGTATCTGTCCTGAACCGCTGATAAGGTACTTTATCGTGGTGAGGGCTTCAAGCCCCATGGGGCCGCGCGCGTGAAATTTCTGGGTACTGATCCCCAGTTCCGCGCCAAAGCCGAATTCGCCGCCATCGGTAAAACGGGTGGAAGCGTTGACATACACGCAGGCCGCGTCCACACGGGCGCGGAACTGTTCCGCCGCCTGTAAATCGTTGGTGAGTATCGCCTCGGAGTGCTTTGTTCCGTAGCGGTTGATGTGCCGGATCGCCTCATCGCAGGTATCGACGGTTTTAACGGCGAGAATGTAATCGAGAAATTCCGCAGCCCAGTCTTCTTCGCCGGCGTCTTTGATGACCAGCCCGGCAGGCATGGCGCCGGCGCAAATCGCGGTCCTGGCAGCGGCGTCACAGCGAAGTTCAGCCTTGCCGGCAAGACTCACCGCCAGTTTGGGCATGATCTCCGCCAGCGCATCCCGCCTCACCAGCAGGGTTTCCACGGCGTTGCACGCGCCGGGCTTTTGCAGTTTCGCGTTGGCGATAATTTCAACCGCCCGGTCGATGTCCGCGCTGCCCTCAACATAGATATGGCAGTTGCCTTCCCCTGTTTCAATTACAGGAATACGGGCATTCTCCACCACGCGGCGGATCAGCTCTTTACCGCCTCGGGGAAGCACCACGTCGATCCAGCCCCGCGCCTCAAGAATTTCACTTACCTCGTCCCTGCTGCCTGAAACCGCCAAGGCAACCGCGTCCGCTATGCCGCCGCCTTCCTCAAGGCCCGCCTTAATCGCTTTTACCAGCGCCTTGTTCGACTCCAGCGCCGAAGAAGAACCCCTCAGCAAAATCGAACAGCCCGCCTTGTAGGCCAGGGCCGTGCAGTCGGCGGTAACATTGGGCCGCGATTCATAGATGATCGCCGCCACTCCCAGCGGGGCAAGTACCTGCTCAATAAAGAGGCCGTTGGGCAAAGTCCAGCCCGCACGCACTTTGCCGACAGGATCTTCCTGAGCGGCAACCGTCTCAATCCCCTCAATAATACCATCTATCCGCCTGTCGTTAAGAAGGAGACGGTCAAGCAGGCTTTCCTTCATACCGCCCGAACGGGCCTTTTCAAGGTCGCGGGCGTTGGCGGCGAGGATTGCGGCCCGGTCCCGATCAATAGCGGCGGCTGCGGCAGCAAGGGCTTTGTCCTTGGCGGCGCGATTCTCCAGCGCCAGGCGGGCCTGGGCCTCTTTAAGGGTGGAAAACACTATTTGCAGGGAACTCATGTGTGTTATTATAACACAAGGGGGATTTTAATGAAATACTTTCACGCTCTTCTATGTGTCCTTGCCGTCGTTTTGCCGCTGTCCTGCGCCAGCCGCGCGGTTCCCCGCAGTGAAGTCCCCCCCGGCGAAGCCCCCCCCGCCGGGGATATATACCAGAGGCCGCCTGAAAAACCGGAGAAGGCCCTTGATCAGGCCCTGCGGCATATCAAAAACAATTCGCCGCTGGTCAAAAAATCTTTCCGGCTGAACGAGGCCGCCGCAGGCCAAAAAGACGAGCTCGAGATAATAGTTACAGGCGAATGTCAATTTGAGGGAGAGGATTTTACGGTTATCTACGATCTGGCGGGCGCGGTTAAAACCGGCGGCGACAGATTCCTTATCCCGTTTTCCCTGGAAGAATCAGGCGGCGGCTTTTCCCACAGCGGCGAACTTTTCTTTAGTCCTGACGATGACGAAGCCGGCCTGCTTCTTTCCCTTGACGATGATTATCAGGAGAGCTGGCGGCGGCACTTCGACCTCTTTGAACAGTACGGCGCACGGATCACTTTTTTTGTACAGGGTACGCAAGACAGCGTTGCCGGCTTTTGCGACGAAGCGCTGCTCCGGAATCACGACATAGGCTTTCATACCGAAAATCATTATGATCTGACCAAGGTATCCCGCGAAGTATTTGACCGCGAAACCATCGAAGCCGCGGAAAATTTCCGCATCCCTTTAAGCGCCTTTGCTTGGCCCTTTGGTTTTTCCCAGCCCTGGATGCGCGAGGCGCTTTCTCCGGTCTTCAGGATAACCAGAGGCTACGGCGCCAATTACCGCCTCTACGACGCGGAGACCGTACGCAGCGGGTACATCGTATCCAAGGCCATTGACAACATCATGTACCCCGATGACGGCCACTTCGAACGGAGTATCCGCCTGCTGCTCCTTGCCGCTAAATTTATCGGCGGCATCGTTCCCTTTACCACCCACGAGATTGCGGATACCGCCCAATGGGGCATCAAACCGCAGCGGCTTGAATATGTGCTGCAAACCACCCGTGAACTGAAACTCAGGTTTTATACCTTTAGTGATTTTCTGTAAGGGAGAGGATACATCAGGATACTTGTCCTGAAGGCCAGGGTATTAGCCCCATATGCGTTTACTTAGGTTTTAGCCATGAGCAAAAAGAAGGAAAACAATGGTTTTTGCATCAAAAAAATAGGGGTTTTTCCTTCCTAATTTTGCCTTATTTGCCGCTGTGATTATTTAAGTAAACGCATATGGGTACATACCCCGCCCTTCAGGGCGTTATAAAGGGTATGTACCCTGAGACAAATACCTTACCAAAACAACATACCTCGTCCCTTTAGGGCGAGGTTGTTGATTTTATTTTCTTCAAAAATGTATCGGTTTCAGCTATTTTATATTTATCCAATTATTTTGTACCGCCCCATTTTTATGTCCTCTATTCCTGCTTTTATATCTTTTTTAAAAGCCACAAGTTCATTCATTTCACTATCATCAACGATATTATTATTAAATATATAATTTATAGTTGCATATTCTATAAAATTAGAAATTGTCCGCCTGTCCCCATCGGCGGCCCGTTTAAGAGTATCATAAATATTATCTTCCACCCGTAAAGTTATAGTTTTACCCATAATAAACCCTCCATATTCAATAATATTCAAAATGATTCATTTTGTCAAGGCAACGCATTGCCTAATAATTAATCCAGCCGAAAGGGGGCGGTTGCCCAGAAACAAAAACCCAGCCGAAATCAGGCCGCTGGGGCCTGACCGCCTCCCTGACGGGGGGTGTCTCCACTGCAGCCCTTTTCACGGTTTAGTTTCAAGAGTTTCTCTACAGCCTCGTTCAACCTACGGTTCAGTTCAACCGGGTTATACAGCGCCCGCCGCCGTTGCAACTCAGCCTTGCACTCCTGTGAAATATCCGGTGAATCCAACAGCCTCTCGTAAGGCGTAAGGGGTTTCTTTTCGTAGACTTTCTTGTACCGCCCATCGGCCTGTTTTTCTTTCGACGCCAACTTGAAGGACGGATGCCAATAGTTGTAAAGCGGACATAGAAACCGATACACTTGTTCCAGGGCGGCGCACTCATCGGGGGTGTCAAAGCGGAAGTAACCTACGGTTTTCCGCACCGCGTCAAAGTTCTTTTGTTCCGCGTAGCAGTTGTCGTTTTTGTGGTATGGTCTGCCTCGAGTTGGCTCGATATGCCGTTCTAAGCGCCAGTTGAGCAGGGGTTCATTGATGAATTCCATGCCGTTATCGTAGTGAGCGCCCTTCAATGGGAAGGGAGGGCGCTGTGAATGTCCGAAAAAGCCTCAAAGACCCAGTGATTGGCGGCATTTCGGAGAGCGCGTTCCTCTATCCACCCTGAAAAAACGTCCGCGCCCGTCAATGTTTTGCAAAATTGCCCGCTTGCCGGCCCTCCGCAGTGCGCTGCCGTGTCAAACGCGAAGGAACCCGGCTTCACCGCGTCCCGATTAAAGTGGGTCCGCACAGGAATTTGGCCCCTCAGAGGCGTTTGCGCCGTCCGTGCCGTGCTCACTCCCATGATTTCCAGCTTCTTCCTTGCCGCCGCAGGCGACAAGTCCGCCTCCGCCGGACTTACCTCAGTCAACAATTTCTTCATGTCCGCCGTTATGCCATACTCGGGGGCGGCCTCAAGAAACCCTGTCATACCCCGTATCATCGGCGCGAGCAGCTGCGGAAACTTCGTTTCCGACCGCACGGCCGGCCGTGATCATACCAGATATTGGTAAGAACCTTGACGAAATCAGACCTGTATTTGGGCGGGCGTCCGCCGCGTTTTCCCTCAGACCCAGCCTTCCGCTTTCACTTGGGTTTACATTCCCCGACCGGCGCGTCCTTCCCATACCGCCCCAGAACGGCCGCCAGGTAATCCCTGTTCATACCGGTTACGGGAACCAAAGCGGTCCAGGATTTCGCCGCGGCCCCTCTTGTCCGCCCGCTGATAGTCCTGGCAGGTGTTTGCCATAATTGCCTTTCTACTTCTCATATCCAACCTCATGTGCCTTACCTCCTGATAAGGCCATTATATATTCTTGGCTGGATTTTTAGTTATTAGGCATCCTTGCCTTTCGGCTAGATTTTATTTTTAGGCATCACGGCCGGATTCGTATAGATATTTATGAAAAATTATCAAAACGATGTAAGTTATGTATTATTTTTCATACTTTTATAAAACATCAAAATTTTGGGGCAGGAATTTCGTATAACGTTCCGGCTGTATGCGATGTTTTTTTGCGTCCGATAAAGAAACTGCACGGCAGTTTCAGGGCGCAAAAAAATGTGGGTGGAGCGCGGCGTGGAAATGGAGCGTAGCGGAATGACCTAGCCGTGCGGAACCCCCGGAGCGACCAGCGGGAGCGGAGGCGCATACAGCCCTGATATACGACGTAAAAACGGGGCGTGAAGCGCCTGGAATTATTCTTAGCCGCGAATGATTTACTACAAAAGAATCCGGCGGACACGAGCCCGTTTTTATGTCGTATATCGTTCCGGCTGTATATGACGTTTTTGCGGTTGCGATAAAGGAAACCGTAGGTTTCCAGCAACCGCAAAAATGTGGCGGAGAAAAACCGCACAACGGGCGTTAGCCCGACTGCGGTTTTTCGTAGCCAGAGCCGCCAAAGGCGGCGAAGCATATACAGACCTGTTATGTACAGTGCACCTTTTCTCATTATTTTCTTTATTTAAAGATAGATATAACCTCATTTACAAGTTCCATATCACATTCTTTAGTTGATCCTCCCAGATGAGGTACAGTAATTATTCTTTTGTTCTTTTTTATCCAGTCCGGCAGAGGGGACGCTTCTTTCCAGAGTACATCCATAGCACAGGATATTACCACATTATTTTCAATAGCCTTTTGTAAAGATGATTCTTCTATAAGTCCTGCACGAGCGCTATTAACCAATACTATCTGTTTTTTTATTTTATTGAAAATACTGTCATTCATAATACCCCTGGTATTTTCATTTAAAGGGAGCATCATGATCAGATAATCTATAGTAGCAAAAAAATCATCGCCACTACGGAAAGTAACTCCAAGTTGCTGTTCTTCCATTGCATTGAGATGAATTACATCATTATAAACAACCTCCACATCAAAACCATTTAACATCCATGCGATATATTTCCCAATTTTACCAAGTCCCCAAATACCAACTGTTTTCCCATAAATATCAAGTCCTGAATGCTTTATTTTAAGATCCTCATGGTTTTTCCAGTTGTCATTTTTCACATCATTATCAGCCGCGGGAATATTTCGTATAGCTGAAAGCAGTAACGCAACGGTGTGTTCGGCAACAGTCCGCCAGATCCTTGTTGATTCAAAAACGAGAATATTATTTTTTCTACAGGTATTTGCAATATTATTATCGGCGGCATGGCATGCAATAATTTTGAGTCTATTACATTTCAAAAAATCCCAATTAGGATCAGGGCTGTAAACAACCGCCGCATCAGCAAATTGCAATTCTTTCACGGATTGAGTTACATGGAAATTATCGTTTAATTTTTTTGCTGCTTCGGGATGCAATGCTATACTCAAAAAGCATCTCTTTTGCATAATACTCTCCTTAAAATAAACCGTTGTTAATGCCCTAGTTATAGTATATCATATTTCATTATTTTGTGCAATATAAATTTTTTGTAAACAAGTTTGGTGCATTGCACATAACGTTCCGGCTGTATGCGACGGTTTGCCAGCCCGAATAAGGGCTTTGCGAAGCAAAGACCAGGGTTGGCAAACTGTGGGTGGAGGGAGGCGTGGGAAGGAGCCGCAGGCGACTGACCTAGCCGACCGGAACCCTGGAGGGCCAAAGGGCCCGGAACGCATACAGTCCTGTTATGCGAAGTGGCGTTTTGCCATACATGCCAGTTAA
>JAIRMP010000249.1 GCA_031258615.1 Spirochaetaceae bacterium
AGCGCCCGCCGGGCGCGAAGCAATCCATGTGAGGAGGCTCGACAAGCCGGATGCTCTGGCGCTATGCGCCTGGAAATGACGGCGGGCGGCGGCAACTCACTCACTATCAACTGATATGCAACTTTTCGCTAAAACGGCGAGTTATAGTATGGAGGCAGTAAAATGAAAAAGCAGAGGACGCGGGCTTCGCTTGTTAGGGAGATAGAAGCGGAGTTGAAAAAAGAACCATGCCGCGTTGACGGCGATCTCATTGACAGCAGGCTTGACGAGTTGTACGCGCTGGACGGCCTTGCCGCCCCGAAGCTGGACGGCAAGGCGCTGGATGCCGCCGCCAGGACGACGCGCGCCCGCGCCGCCTGGCGGCAGGGGAACAAGCTGGCGGCGCGGGCGCGGAAACGCCGGTTTGCGCGCCGGGCTGTCCGCGGGGTCTGGGCCGCCTGCTTCGCGGCGCTGTTTCTCTTCTCCGCAAACCATGTTACCACGCTGGTAACCGGCTCCTGCCTGCCCTCCAAAGTTGGTATAGAATTCTGCTGCGGAACAAGATACTGCCTTTGCGACGCGACCGAAACGGAGGCGGATCATCCGCGTGATAACGCCCAGTGATTTTTCCACGGCGTTGATCAGGATGCGTTGACCGGATTCACACCCGGCCAACGCATCCTGACCTGTCTAACGCGGCGGAAGCTTACCCGGCAGGATGAGTTTGGCAGGCGGCTGGCTGCCGCAGCCTTGCATACTGCTGTCATGAAAACTGCCTCGCCGTTTGAACTCGACCGGAACGCTCAGAGCGTCCCCTACGGCAAGTCCCGGCTTGTGCTCCTCGCAATGACGGCGCTTGGCAATGACGGCAACGACCCCCGCAAGGGGAAAGCGCCCCGTGTCAGAAGTCGTTCTCTTTAGCCGTGTCGGAAACTGTTATGCCGTTTCTAAATACCGTGCCGCTAGACCTGTACAGGGCGGCGCCGTCGCTTGTGATACCGCCTGAGCTAGGCTACGGCGAAGACGGCGCGGCCAACGGCTTAGGTATGTCATCGTTGCCGGTGGTCAGGGCAGCATCATCTATTCTTGTTCAGTGCCTTTAGTACAAAACTCCCGGCAAGCCGGGAGTTTCGCCTGTCCTGGGGGGGGGGGGGGTACGAACAGCAGGGCCGTAAAAATAACGGCCTATACCATGCCATGCACGATCTCCGCCACCACTTCGGCAAGGCGGAGGTGTTCCGGGGCGCCAAAATGGACGCCGTCCACCGGGCTGACATTAACCACTGCGCCTGAGTCGAGGAAGGCCGCCCCGCTTTCCCTGCAAATTTGTGCATAAAAGTGTGGCAAGTGTTTTGAAAGCGCCGCGCTCCCTCTAAAAATATCGCCAAACACAGGTGAATCGAGCAGGGGCGGCGGGCATATAACGAGTACCTTTGGCGGGCCATCCAGGGGACCCGTTTCGGAGTATTGGATCGCCTTTACCAGGTTAAGCATACCCTGCGAAACATCGTAGGGTGACGGGTTAAAGCGCCGTTTCAGATCGTTGGTACCCAGCATCACGGCGACTATGTCCAGCGGTTTGTGACTTTTCAGTATAGGTAAAACGTAGCGAAGCCCGTTTCTGTACAATTCTATCGGGTCGTCAAAACAAGTCGTCCTGCCGTTGAGCCCCTCCTCATCGACCCACCATTCCGCTTCGTCCGCGTCCCTGTTCAGTATGCGTTCCAGCGCCATAGGCCAGCGCGTCCTGTGATCGTACCGCCTGCCTGTCCCCGGAATATAACCGTACGTGTTTGAATCTCCGTAGCAAAGTATAGTTTTCATAAAATCCCCCTGTATTTACCGCCTCTCAACCGTAGCGGACGCAAGCTCCAATGCCCGGTTGATGTACGCCGCCTGCCGCAGGTTCTGCGCGTACTCCCCCTCAAAATCACCGGTGTCCAAACATCCCGCGATATGGATCAGCATATTGGCAAAATGGTTATCGGCGGGCATTTCCATGTTTTCTACGCCGTCCGCCGTCTCAAAAATTATGCGCGGCCTGAAACCGGGCGGAGCGGTGAAGGCGCGGTTTGCCGTGATCTTCCCAATGCTGCCCCAGATTTCATAGTTGCACTGATAGAAATTGTCCATGCCAAACGCCAGCTCCGCCGCAATCCCCTCCGGGCAGTCAAGGTACATACCGCCGGAAATATCGACGCCGCTGTCCCCGTAGCGCAATGTCGCGGCCTTCATCGTAAAATTATACCCCGGCAGTATGACCTGTAGGGCCTTTAGCGGGTACGCGCCGTTATCCAGGAGGGCGCCGCCCCCCAATTCCTTTGAATAACGGATGTTGTCAGCCGGCAGAGGCGGGATGCCAAAAGAGCTTCGGAACATCCTCACTTCGCCAATCTTTCGCGCGGCAAGCGCGTCAAGCGTCCATCTGTGCTGCGAGTGAAAGCGAAACTGAAAATTTTCGGCAACCAGCAGCCTTTGCGCGCGCGCAAAGGCCGTTATACCTTCCGCCTGGGCGTACTCCGTAACCAGCGATTTTTCGCAAAGAACGTGCTTACCGGCTTCAAGCGCGTTCATGGTCCATTCATAATGCATGGAATTGGGCAGCGGTATGTAAACCAAATCTATACCACTGTCATGGATTATTTGCTCGTAGGTTCCCCACGAAACGCCGGCGTACCGTTCCGCGGCGGCGCGGGCCTTTCCCGGGTCGCGGCTTGCGATTGCGGCAAGGTTAAAACGCGGCGAATTAAAAAACTCAGGGATCAGCGAGCGCACGGCTATGTGCGCACAGCCTAAAACAGCCGCGTTATACTTTTTTGCTGCCATTGTCAATTACCTCCTTTTAACGGACCGTATACCCATCATATCCAATTTTTTGATGAATCGCCGTTCAAACTCTCTGTGTAATGACCCGCGCAAAAATAAACTTCATGACATTTTATTTGCGGACCGGGTCCGTTTCCCTGCCCATAAATACACGATAGTATCGTTCACCTTAATATACAACCTTTTTTATATAGTTGGGTAGTTACAAAAAAACAGCGGGCAAATTTTAAAATGACATCCCCGCGGCTGACATACTACGCAGCTTGCGTACTACCCTGTACAGGGTTTTGAAATATCCGTTCCGGCGGTATAGATTGCCGGTATATATGCGACCTATGAATATAACAAGGACAGCGCGGCTGTTATAAAACGGCATATTGAGTTACACTTTTGTTATGTTGCTGCGTTCCCTGTGCACATTAAACGACGGTGCCGTCAATTCGCTTGAAGAAATAAACGCCCTTATAGAACGGCGAAGCAGGGAAATAGCGGTCGACATAAAAACGGTTCCGTTTTCACGGCTTGATAACTGGATTATTGATAAAAATGGATCGCTAAAACATTCAAGCGGAAAGTTTTTCTCGGTGGAAGGCATTAGGGTGGAAACGGATTACAGGACACCCCGCTGCTGGACGCAGCCGATAATAAATCAGTGCGAAATCGGCTATTTAGGGATAATCGCAAAGGAATTTAACGGGGTTCTGCATTTTCTGATGCAGATGAAGGTTGAGCCCGGTAATATAAACCATGTACAGGTGTCGCCCACCCTACAGGCAACCAGGAGTAATTTCCGGCAGGCGCATCACGGCAGGAAACCGCTCTACCTGGACTATTTTGAAAACGCTTCCCCGCGTGAAATAATTGTCGATCAGCTTCAGTCTGAAAGCGGCTCACATTTTCTCCGCAAGCGTAACAGAAACATCGTCATCATGGTTGACGGCGGCGTCAAAGTTTATGAAGATTTTTGCTGGATGACGGCGGGCCAGGTAAAGAATCTGATGCGGTTTGACAGTAAAGTGAATATGCCGGCGCGTTCCGTTTTTTCCCTTCTTAACCCGCGCCGCCTGGATCTGCCTTTTCGTGGCAACTCCCCCCTCCCCTACTTTGGAAAATCCCTGCTGCTGTCCGCACGCACAGATCACAGCGTCCATTCGATGGATTACCTTTTATCATGGCTTACGGGGATAAAGGCGCACTGCGATCTTACCGTCCGGTCATGCCCCATAAACAAAATGACTGACTGGCGCGTAACCGAAGATGAAATTGTCCACAGGGACAATAAATATTTCAAGATTTTGGGGATAAAGGTTTCGATCGCAAACCGTGAGGTTGCTTCATGGTGCCAACCGGTAATTAAACCGGTAGAAAATTATTTATGCGCGTTTGTAATAAAAGAGTTTCACGGCGTTCCACACTTTATTGTGCAGGCAAAACTTGAATGTGGTAACTATGATGCCCCTGAGTTGGCGCCCACCGTTCAGTGCCTCGTGAGTAACGACGTAAAAAACTCATCTAATGTTCCGTTCTTTGATTATGTACGAAACGCCCCGCCGGAGCGTATTCTTCACAGTACGCTGCAATCGGAAGAGGGCGGCAGGTTCTATCACGCTCAAAACCGGTATATGCTGGTTATGGCGGACGAAAGTTTTCCCGCTGAAATGCCTGAGGGCTACGTGTGGATGTCGCTGAGACAGGTATACGCTTTTTTGCGGTTTAACAATTTTGTTAATATGGAAGCGCGCAGCCTTATCGCGTTGCTGCCTTTACAACAGGGGGCTGTATGACAGCTTTGACATACCGGGCGCCAATAACCATTCCGGTTATATTCGGTTAGGCCGTGCAGAAAAATAATATGACCGAATCAATCAAATGAAGGCGATATGGAATAATTCCAATCACCATGAAATTCAGCTTTATTGCCAATATTTCCTCCCCGGCCTTTATTCGCAAAGTCTGGTTTAATACCCCGCAGCAAACTCTGTTTGCGCGCTTGCTGCGGCTCAAAAGAACCGCCCGCTACGGGGCGGTTCATTATAAATTTCCGCAGCCGATCGAGCCTCCGCGCAAACCCATACAACGCTTAAGATACCGCGCCGAACCTTTGGTTCGCGTTTGCTGCGGGGAGGCTCATTCGGGCTTTTTCTGCGGATTCGAGGGACATCATTGATTGCATCGCATCAATAGCGTCTTTTGTTTTCTTAGCTATTTTATTTCCTCCACTCATAATCTTTATATTTTTCTACATTTCACCTAACGTGTAATATGCGTTAACAAGACGGTAAGCAGCGCCGCCAGCAGGGCTATGCTTACTATGTACAGCCACGGCGTGGCACCGCTGTCCGGCGGGGGCGGTGGCGATCTGTTTTGCCGGCTGCCGGCGCGGTTTGAAAGCGGGGCCGAATAGCCGCAGGCGGGACAACCTCTGCTGAACGTATCGGCGTCTCCGCTGAAACCGCACCTTGGACAGCGTATCGACGCAAAGAATTTGCCGCAACGCGGACAGCTGTCCGTGTTCGAGGCCACCTCCGTACCACAGCCGTCACAAAAGAAGCGGGGCTTCTTTTTTTTCATTGCGTTTGTTTGTCAGGCTAACCGGCAGCCTTTTCCGGGCAGGCCGAAGCGCCGTCTGAATGGGGGCAGGAGGCGCAGGGAGAAGGCGCAGCCTCCTTGTCCTTTTTGCCGCCGCCGTCTTTTTGAGGGGAGACCGGCGCGGCCTTGTCAGTCGAATAAAAACCGGCCCCTTTGTAGATCACCCCCGCGCCGCCGTTTATCAAACGGCGCACCTCACCGCCGCATTTTGGGCAGACCTTTACAGGTTCATCGCTCATGTTTTGGAACAACTCAAAATCATGGGCGCATTTTTTACATTCATACTCGTATGTAGGCATAAACTCCTCTATTGTTGATTTAATTGTATTGAAAACGAAGCTATTAGTCCAGCAAGATCGGCTTCAGAAATTGCAGGACACCTTAGAATCAGCGCGTTGCCGTCAACGGACGGCGGCTCGGAGAGAAGTAATCCGGCAAAAGCAGCCACCTTGGGGTCTTTTATGTAGCCACCTGAGAGGGCGTTCCGGACGAGAGTCAGCACCGAAACCAGCCCTCTCGCCTGGGCCTGACCGGGCGTTTCCAGGCGGAAGACGACTTCCCAGCCTTCTTCATGTCCTGAAGCGCTGACGAACAACGCTGTGGCCGGTACTGTTATCGGAATATCCATACGCGCCAGGGCATTGTTCAGAAGATCCGGTCCTGTAATCCAGGCGGATACATCGGCGTCAGCTCTAAAAAGATCAAAATTTTCGGGAGCTTCCACGCCGTCTTCCGTAAAAAACGGGTCCGCGTCCGAAACAAGGGACCTGTCCTTTTGCATAAATAACGAAACGCGGTTTTTTACGGAACGCCAGTACTTTCTACCCGTTACCGACTTTGTTTTCTTCCAGGCGGGGTCGAAAAACAGCGAAAACGATGAGAGCAGGGCAGGGTAGTTTTTGCCATACCCGGCCAGCAGAAAGCGCCGCGCTCGCTCATGCTGGCTGCCGGCCGCCGGGTAGACCGCCGCTACGGCGGTGTCCGTCCTGTCGAAAAATGTTTTTATGGTTTTTGTGTCCAGCCTGTACCGCGCCAAAATGTTATCAAGCAGGGACCTTGACGGCTTTACATCAAGCCACACATACGCCAACGCACCCGCCGGCAGGTCGGCAAATACGTTTCCGCCCTCCTCATCTTTTTTTACGGCGCCTGTTGACGCGCACGCGGCAAACAGCAGCAACAGTCCCGCAATACAGACTAAGCGGACAGTACGTTGTACGTTTAAACTCCCCAAAAACATCATCTTCAATTTACAGGCCGCCGCATCTGCGTTTTAAGCCTTAAAAATTACTTTACCCAGTTCCGAATCGCCTGGGTTGATGCCGGAACGGTACTTAAAGAGGGCGTCTTTTTCACGCTTAAGTTCATTAAACGAATAAACCGCCTCACCCGATTCATTAACGGAGACATCAGGGATAGAATACTGGCCCATGTCCTTTATCACCCGCTCCCGGGCCCTGTCCATGTTTTTAGGGCGGCATTCTTTTTGCGCCGGGTTTATATCGCTCAGGTTTACCGCGCCGGGCTTGTCCCAGATAAACATGAAGGCGTTTTTGCGAAGATTTTCCAGTTTTATTTTTTCGTTATTTTTCTTTAGCAGCGCGTAACGGGCCAGCGGTATTAGCCAGAAAAACAATGAAAACACAAACGGCACGATTCCTAAACCTATTGAAATAACGGGAAGCGGGTTGGCAATAAAATTGTTCATCATAACGTACGTGCGCGCGTAGAGGAACGAAGCGGCGTTAAAATCCCGCGGTGTCAGGATATGCCCGCTATTCATCACGTTTACAAAAAAGTATGAGCCAAAGATCAGATTCACCGAGTTGATGAGGCAGAACCAGACATTCATCTTTGTTTTATTCTGTGAGAATTTTTCCGTCATCTTCAACGGGACGGAAAAGCCGCCTGATGAACGGTCTGCCCTGTCCGCCCGCAGCAGGAGGGCGTCAAAACGGTAAACGACCGTGCCGTCCTCCGTCGCCTCCGGCATACCGCCGTACTCCGAGCAGTATGCGCTTACCAGGCTGTCAGCCTCGCTGCCGGTTGTGCCGGTCAGAATCATGAATTCCGGGAGGGAGATGATCCCCTTATTCGCCTGAATGTACGCGATGACTGCCTGCCTTTCCCGCGTCTCCATGCCGGCGTTAGGGTCGCCGTCCCCGAACACAAAGGAAAATATCGCCTTGTAAAGCGGCCTTCCCTTTGGACGCGGCGCGGTTCTCCCGTAAGAGCCGTAATGCCTGTCAAAGGATTTTGTCAGTTCGGAATAGAACCAGATTCTGATTATAAAATCAAAAATACCGGATACAAAGAAAAGACCACCGCCGGAATTGTCGCGCCGGTTGTTACTGTTGTTGGATGAATTTGATGCGGCAGCGGAAAGCACAAGCGCGGCGAGGGCTATCACCATGAAAAGAACGAAGTAGCCAATCAGCATAATCATGATCCACGCCTTGAAAAGGGCCGCGCCAGCTATTTTAAGCGCCCTCCCTACTTTGCCGAGCGCTCTCTTGGCGGTTGCCTTGAAGCCGCGGTACCTGCTGGTAAAGCCTCGTGGGAACGAGTACAGGATTTCACCGGATTCCGTTACGGAAATACGCGCCGAATATTCATCGGCGGCATCGTTGACGAGGCCCCGCACGGTTTCCAGCGGCAACGCCGTCCCTGCCACGACATCCGCGACCGTCACCCCGCCGCGCCGCTTCCTGAAAACTCCGCATATAGCCCGGTACGCCGCACCGTCACTGATTTTACACTTTCTATGTTCCATACAGGGGCATCATAGCAAATTTGCTATTCAAAATCTAGGCAGTTTGCTGCGCTTTTGTGGACATTTTTTCGGTTCGTCCCATCTTATGGGGTTTTTTGAAGGCATTCCTTTAACTTGTTGACGATGGTTTCTTGTCAGACAGGCTGTGGAAAATCGCCTTTACCGTTCTGTAAGCGCGCATCCCATTGGCGGGTTATCATGTTTAGAGGGCCGTACTTCGATGAAAAGAACAGCACCTCGCAGCGCAGTCCCTCGTAAGAGCGCCGGATGAGGAATTCGTTCAGTTGCCGCCGCGTTTCGCCGAGGATCATGGCGAACACCGCTTCCCATAGGCCAGCCGATTTTAGCAGAGCTATGGCGGCCTCGCTTGTCGCGCAGCGGAGCAGTTCCGCCGTTAATATCCTGTCCGCGCCGCACGATCCGGCGAAGGCGGCAAAGACAAACTGCCTTGAGTCGCCATACCTTGAATGGGTGTTAAAACTGCCTGTCACCAGCTTTACCAGCTTGCCTATATGCCCCGCGATCAGGATGCCGCTGAAACCGGCTTCCGCGCTCAAACTTAAGCTTTCTCCGATAAAGTTTGCGCATTTTACCGGACGGAGATCGGGGTAATGCCGCGCTAAGAAGTCAAGGCCGATGTTTCCGGGAGTGAGGGTAACGGACTCGTGCCCCAGCGCGCGCAGCATGGAGAGTTCAGACTTTATCGAGCCGCAAAAGGCCGCCTCGCTCATCGGTTCCACGATGCCTGTCGTACCGAGTACGGAGAGGCCGCCCACTATGCCAAGCCTTTTGTTGAAGGTACCGGCGGCGATTTTTTCGCCGTCCGGTATGGAGATGCTTATCAGGAGGCCGCCGGTATAGCCGGAAGCCTCGCAGACTTCGCGGACGGCGGAGGCTATCATGCGCCGGGGAACGCTGTTGATGGCCGCTTCTCCCACAGGCTGATCGAGGCCGGGCAACGTTACCTTTCCTATGCCCTCGCCCCCTTCTATCAGAAAGCCCTGTTCCAGCCGCTTTCTGACGCGGGCGCGGACTAGGCAGCCTGATGTAACATCGGGGTCGTCCCCGCCGTCCTTCCTTACCACGCAGCTTGCCTCTCCGCCTGAGCGGGCTGACTCCTCGATAGGCAGCCTGAGCGTTTTGCCGGCGGGTGTACCGATTTCCGCAAACCCTGTTCCGCCGCCGCCCAGCAGCAGTGAGGCCGCTTCCTTCGCCGCCGCCGCCGCGCAGGCGCCGGTAGTGTACCCGCAGCGGAGTTTTTTCCCGTCAACAAACCTGTATTCTTCACGCATCGTTCCTTTCAGTTTGCGGCACTTTGCGGAGAAAGAATAGGGTAAAAGGTGACTGACACCATCGCGGCGGCTTCCCCCGCCTGATAAAACTAAAACTGCCGGGCTATGTTTTGGAGGCCTTTGACATTCTATCAGGTAAAAGTTTATATTAAGGCATGAATAATGAAAGTTCAAACGATTCGCAGGTACTGGTTGAATGGCACGATCGCTATTCTGTGGGTATCCCCAAGATAGACGAGCAGCACAAAGAACTGCTCAGGCTTACGAATGAATTGTATGCGTCCTGCCTCAAAGATAACGATGAAGAGGCAAAAGCGCATTTCAAAAGCACTGTCGGGGCGATTGTCAATTATGTGTCGGAGCATTTTAGCGCCGAGGAGAGGCTGCTTCAACGGATTAACTATCCTTGGTATGCCAAGCATAAACAGGAACACGATAGCTTTGTGAAAAAAGTTCTGGAGCAGGTGAAGGATTTCAGTGAGGGCAGAAGTTTTGTCCCAAACAACTTTGTACGCTACCTGAAGGACTGGATTCTTGGCCATATAGCGATGTCCGACAAGTTGTATTCCGAGTATATATTCAAGCTGAAAAGAGAAGGTAAGCTGTAAGATGCCTGCCGCTGCCGGCGGAGTAGCGGCAGGTGTACGAAAATAACGCTGTGGCCGATCTTCCTCAGTTGAAGAAAAACGGAATCTTCGCGTATCACTTTTCTGGGCCGACAGGATTCGAACCTGTGCGTGCCGGAGCCAAAACCCGGTGGCTTGCCACTTGCCTACGGCCCAATAAACAACCTTGCGGCGTACCTTTTCAGGTTTGATACACAAGGAAATCAACAACAATAAAGCTTACCGCACAAACAGGGATATGAATACAGAGACTCATACCCTGCCGTCATTAGAAGCTAGTCCGCATCACCCATTTGAAAGTTACCGGAATTGTACTTTTCCAGTATCTTATCCTGCATCTCCGTTCTAAATCCAACATTTATCGGGTGCGCGACATCCTTGTAATCGCCCGTTTTATTTTTTCTGCTTGGCATTGCAATAAAAAGGCCATCTTTGCCCTCAATGACTTTCACGTTGTGAACCACAAAGCAATCGTCAAAAGTAATGGTAACATAGGCCTTTAATTTGCCCTCACCGCTCGCTTTCCTAATTCTAATATCAGTTATTTGCATAGCGTACTCCTTCTATTGCAAAAGCTTCTCATTAAATCATTATTACAAAAAAATACAAATAATACAAGAAGCTATAAGATATACTAAAAAACGGTATATATGCCCGCTGAAATAACACCAATAATACGATTTAAACGGTAAATCATTCCTCCAGTATCGTTAATTCCATTGAAAATACCCGTTCATTTTGGCAACGGCGGAATCTTAATCGTACGTCCTGCCATTATGCGATCGGGATTACGAATACTGTTATAATTTGCAAGGTATTTGTAACGCCACGGCGTCCGGTAGAATGCCTGTGACACATCCCAAAGGGTATCGCCCCACCGCAGTTTGTACGAAATTCCGCCTGCCGGTATGACGGACGGCGCCTTGTACGAAGAAACCGGGGCCGGAGGCCGCTTGCGCGACGCCGGCGCGCCGGCCTTGACAGGGACATCCGGCGCCTTGATAACGGGCGGTTCCTGCCTGGCATCGGACTGCTGCGGCGGCGGAATTTTGACCTGTTCCGCAGTCTGACCCGGTACGGGCATGGCTGGCGGCGGTTCCACCACGGCTTCCGCCGCCGGAGTCCCGGTAAGCGCCGCGCCGGAATCCGCTGTAGGACGCGATCTGAGTACAAAGAACCACAGGCCAAACGCGGCAAGCGCGAGCAGGATAACGGCGGCAATAATTATTATAAGCGGTTTTGAAGTTTTTATATTCGTCGCATAGTCATTTGGGACATATTCTTTCAGCCGCATATCTTCCTGAACAAGATCGATATCATCAAAATTATTCAATTCCACTTCTTGCGATAAAGACACAGTCAACGTATGATGATCCTTCTCTTCGGGATGGTCAATGTCGTAGGCGCTGGCTGAAAATTCCCCATCGTCATTCAAAGAAACGGTAAGTTCTATAGAGGGAGAGCCCTTATTCTTTTTCTGTATTTTTTCAATCAGCAGGGTTCCGATATAGGACGCGTCATTCATGGATATTGAAGATGCTTTGTAAAAGTCAATTTGTACGCTTGTTTGGTCGTCATGCGCGGTTGTAAGAACGAGCCGTTTCCTTGCAACGGTACCTTCCGTCAAAACAGGGAAAAAAGCGCCGTCCGCAACCTTAATACCTATCAGGGATGACATCTAAAAGCTCCTTAAAAGTTGTAATCACAGGCCTTATACCACTAGTACGCCAATATTTACCGATGACAAAGTCTAGCATCTTGGCGCGGCCGCGTCAAGGCGGCACGGCGCCCGTCATCTTTTTAACCGCGGAGGGGGCGGTCAATGGCAATGAACAAAAAAACATCCGCGGATACGCGGATTTCACAGATTAGATGACAAGCCGCGTAGTGAGTCCAGGATGCGGGAGCGGCGTCAACTAATTTTCCATTCCCCTATCGTGCGTTTCTCCGTGTCGAAGACTACGCCGGCCTTTACAAGACGCCGTCCGTCAGCGGTGTACGGCACGAGGTATCCCTTCTCGTCAATCTGTTTTAACGCCTCGTCCGCCGTGCCGTTCTTGTCTATCTTGAACTCAAACACGTATATGCTGTCTTTCGTCTTCACAACGGCGTCGGCGCGCCCCGTGGCGCTCTTAACTTCAACATCTATATAATGCCCCAGCAATACAAGCGTCACGTAAAATATAGTCTGAAAGTATTTTTCATCCTTTGCCGTATTCAAATCGTAGGGTATCAACGCAAAAAAAGCTTTCAACTGCGTGAAAAATGTTTCCATCTCCCCGTTTCTAAGCGAATCCGAAAATTCCCCTATATAAAAACCCGTCCGCTCCCGCGGCGCCCGCATGATCCTGGGCAGTAAATTGCTAAAAAAACCGTACCTCACTTCCTCGTTCGGAAAGTCCAGATTGTAACGTTGCTTGTCCGCGTCATAGCCCGCTATCGTCAAATAGCCGCTCTGGTACAGAAGCGGCACGGGCGTTGTATCCCCGGGCTGATAGTCGTTTATATCGGTTCCGTCTATAGAGATCCCGCCGTCAAATTTCGATAAATCAAACTTTGTACGCTCAAGTTCATGGAACAGAAACGTAGGCGTACCGCTGGCGAACCAGTAGTACTGTATTTCCCTTTTGCTAAATGTGTTCAGTACGCTGAACGGATTGTACACGCTCTCGCCGCTTTTATAAAAATGATAGCCGTTAAAATTCCGCCTTATCAGCGCAAAAGTTTCTTCAAAACTTTTATTGTCCTCCGCCGCCAGAGCATTCAACTCCGGCGTAAAATAGTCCAGTAATTCCGCTTCCGTTATCCCGCAGACGGCGGCGTAGTCCCGGGATAAACCTATCTCGTTAAGCTGGTTCATGTCGCTGAATATGCTCACCTTCGAAAACCGCGTAACGCCAGTGAGCATCACGAAGCGCAAAGCGGCGTCCGCGCTCTTTAACACTCCGTAAAAAGGCTTCA
>JAIRMP010000266.1 GCA_031258615.1 Spirochaetaceae bacterium
ACGCAACAAGGAAATAACATGACCAATAGGTCATGTTATTTCTGCGCGGGTCCTTAGCTTCTTTGAACTTGTAGTCTATAGCCAGCAGTCTAAACCGTCCAATTTTTTTTGTCAACCCACCCTGCAAACCGCCCACCCTGCAAACCGCCCTGCAACTGAACCTGCAATTCCTAAGTCAACCGCCGGCAACGATGACATACCTGAGCCGTACTCCGCGGCGTTAAAGCCAACATCTCTCAGCCCCGGATTTTTTGCCGGCAGCGGAGGGCCCACGCCGGCAGCCCCACAACAAAGGCAGGAGTTTGCGATAAGCAACCGCTGTGCGGTTGTCTCCGCAAACTCCTACCGTTGTTACAAGGCTTAGCTAGGGGGCTAACCCGCTTGCTTTCACGCTCAGCGAATGACAAGGACGACTCCTGAGTTACTGGCGTACGTTCGGTGCAGGCTGGCCTGCCCGACCTTGAGAATGCCAGAAGCTTGGGGTAGTATAGTGGGCGAGGCTTACAAAAAAATGCTTAAATCAATAGAACTGGAAAAGGCGTACAACCCTCGGAGCTTCGAGGAGAGAATCTACGCGCTGTGGAAGGAGGCGGGGGCTTTTAAGCCGGGGGAAGGCGGCGGCGAGCCTTACACGATCGTGATACCGCCGCCGAATGTTACCGGGATACTCCACATGGGGCACGCGCTCAACATCACGTTGCAAGACATAGCGATACGGTTTCAGCGGATGAACGGGAGGCCGGTGCTGTGGGTGCCGGGCTGCGACCACGCCGGGATAGCGACGCAGAACGTCGTGGAAAAGAGACTCAAGGCGCGCGGCACGAACCGCCACGAGCTGGGGCGCGCGAAGTTTGTAGAGGAGACGTGGAAGGTAAAGGCGGAACACCACGAGGTGATAAGCCGCCAGATAGCGGGCATGGGGGCAAGCGTCGACTGGTCGCGGGAACGGTTTACGCTGGATGAGGGACTGTCCGCGGCGGTACGCGAGGTATTTGTCGCGCTGTACGAGCGGGACCTGCTGTACAAGGGACTGTACCTCGTCAACTGGTGCACAAGCTGCGGCACGGCGCTATCCGACGACGAGGTTGATCACGAGGATGTTCACGGCAAGATGTACCATATCCGGTACCCCTACGCGGACGGGGACGGCTTCATCATGATAGCGACCACGCGCCCGGAGACGATGTTTGGGGACACGGCGGTCGCGGTTCACCCGGAAGACAGCCGCTACTCAGGCGCGGTTGGCAGGATGCTCCGCCTCCCGCTTTCAGGACGGCAGATACCGGTGGTGGCGGACGGCTATGTAGACCGCGCCTTCGGCACGGGGGCGCTCAAGATAACGCCGGCGCACGACGCCAACGACTGGGAAGTGGGCAAACGGCACGGCCTCCCCGCCATCAACATAATCACGGCGGACGGGAAGCTGAACGGAGAAGTCCCCGCGCCGTACCGGGGGCTTTCGATAAAAGAAGCGCGGGAGGCCGTCGTCCGCGGCCTCCGCGAGGGCGGATTTCTCATCAAAGAAGAAGAGATAAGCCACGCGGTCGGCCTCTGCTACCGCTGCGGCACGGTAATCGAGCCTTACATGTCCGAGCAGTGGTTTGTAAGGATGAAGCCGCTCGCGGACGCGGCGCTGGAGGCCTGGCGGCGGGGCGAGGTGGTCTTTTACCCCCGCAAGTGGGAGAACACGTACAGACACTGGCTCGAAAACATAAGGGACTGGTGCGTAAGCCGGCAGCTCTGGTGGGGGCACAGGATACCCGCCTGGACGTGCGAACAGTGCGGCAAGCTGACGGTGAGCCGCGTGGACATAAGCGCGTGCCCGGACTGCGGCGGCGAGGTGAGGCAGGACGAGGATGTGCTTGACACCTGGTTTTCAAGCTGGCTATGGCCGTTTTCCACGCTGGGCTGGCCTGTCTCCGTTGAAGGGGGGAGCCCCCCCCTCGCTCCCAAGCCTGCGGCTTGTCCGCTACCCCCCCTCCTAGGGGCTCCGCCCCTAAAACCCCGCCGCCTCGATTCGCCTACGGCGGCTTGTCCCCTTAACGCCCCCTCCGCTCCGGGGGCCGCCGGCGACTTTGAGCGTTTCTACCCGACGACGGCGCTGGTAACCGCCTACGACATCATATTCTTCTGGGTTGCCCGGATGATAATGGCCGCCCTTGAGTTTACCGGCAAGGCGCCGTTCCACGACATCTACATTCACGGCCTGCTGCGGGACAAGCAGGGGCGCAAGATGAGCAAATCGCTCGGTAACGGCATAGACCCCCAGGAGCTCATAGTCGAGTACGGGGCGGACGCGCTCAAGTTCACGCTCGCCTTTCTCTGCGCCCAGGGGCAGGACATCCTCGTAGACAGGGAGAGCTTTAAGCTGGGCTCCAAGTTCGCCAACAAGCTGTGGAACGCGAGCCGCTACATACTGATGAACCTCCAGGGGCGCTCCACCGTACGGAACCCTGAGCTTCTTCCGGCGGACAGGTGGATATACACGCGGCTCCGCCGCGCCGCGCTGACGATGAGCGGAGCGCTGTCCGGCTACCGCTACAACGAGGCCGCCGCCGCCGCCTACGACTTCTTCTGGAACGACTTCTGCGACTGGTACGTCGAGGCGACAAAACTTTCGACAAAGGGCGGCGACGGGGTGGAGAAGGACCGCGCCGTTACCGTACTGCTGGACGTACTGGCCGCCTCCCTCCGTCTGCTGCACCCGTTTCTTCCCTTCGTTACCGAGGAAATCTGGGGCAAGCTGCCCGAAGAGACGCGGGGAGGAGGCCTGTTGATAACGCAGCCCTACCCACAGGGCGGCGAACCCTCGCCCGGCGATGAAAAAAACGAAAGGGAGTTCGCGTTCCTGCGGGAGCTGGTACGCGCGATCCGTACGCTCCGCAGCGAATGTACGATACCGCCGGAAAAGAAGCTGCGCGCCGCCGCCGTGGTGGACAGCGGCTACGCGCCGTTCATCTCGGAGAACAGTGACCTTGTGTGCCTGCTGGCCGGCCTGAGCGGGCTCGCGGAAGGCCGGCCCGCGCCGGAGGAGGGTTCACGCGGGGCGGAGGGAGCGGTGGCGCTGGCCGGTACCGGCTTCGAGGCGTTCCTCTACATCGCCGGCGCGGTGGACATGGCGCTGCTAAGGTCGAAGTGGACGCGGGAGCTTGAAAAGGACAGGAAATTTGCCGCCGGCCTTAAGGCCAAACTCGCGAACGAAAATTTTCTGAAGAACGCCCCCGCCGAGCTTGTAGAAACGGAAAAACAAAAGCTCGCAGAGACCGAAAAGCGTGCGGCGAAGCTGGAAGGGTATCTGTCAAGCGGCGCAAATCCATGACATTTGTCATTTTTTCTCAAATTTTTTAAAAAAATAAAGCAAAACCTACACTGCGCTCCAATATATGGTATATATATATTTTGGAGGAATTTATGAGAAAAGAATTTTCCGCGCTGTTTTTTTTAACTGCGCTATTGTGCGCCATTCTGATGTCATGCGAAGACGACATGGCAATCAATAAGGTTTTGGGCATGGGTACGGAGGCGCCTGTGTTCATATCGTACAAAGCAACGTCAGGGACGGAGGTACAATTTCAGTTTTCCGTACCGGTTGTTGTGGTTGAGGCCTATATGAATGAGGCAAATGCGGGCGAGGGTCTGGAGTTGGAAGAGTTTTCCGGCGAGTACGAATCGACGGTCGCTCTGCGCTTCAAGGAGGACATTTCCGGCGGCAAGAGCATCACCGCCGATCTGCTGGTGGAGGATGCGGAC
>JAIRMP010000267.1 GCA_031258615.1 Spirochaetaceae bacterium
TCAAGGTACTCGGGTCTGATCTTCTTTCGTAATGGGACATGCGGACTGGATACTGCTGATTATCTGCAATTCTCCTCCATTATAAATCAGTTTGGGCGCTTTTCCACGGTAAAACTTATCTTTTCCGGATATAGCAAAAAAGGCAAGCAAGTCCGCGTTGTTATCCGTAGCTTCGCCATCAAGGATGTTATAACGGCATAAGAGGTGGCCCAACTCATGAGCGATAAAAATACGAAGGTCCTGGGGATCATTTTCAGGATTGTACGCAATAATCGCTCCGCAACGCCACAGCCGCATGGTAGCTTTACCGTTTGTTGGCGCATGTTCCCATAGGGTTATCTTGAATCGGGGAGCTGTCGGGTCATCCGCCTTTATTTTTATAAAAATCAGGTCTTCCGCGGCGGAAACAAGGTGGGCAAGAAACTTTTTCTGGATAAGAGGCTGTAACGTTTCGTTGTACACCCGGTAATAATCTTCACAACGGTCTTCGGACACTTTAAAGGTTTTAGCAAGGCGCTCCCGTATGTCTTTCTCAAGCGCCATTACACCAGTTCCTTCCATTTTCCGTCCAGGAAAAACCGTAACTCTTCCCTATACGCAGCCTCACCATGGGGTAATTGGTCGATGGATTGGTCGATAGGGGCGTCAAAAACGTCCTGCACCTGCATACTATAGCGCAAAAACGTGGTTTTTAACGGAAAATCATCAATGCCAAACTGGTTAAAGACAGCATTAACGCTTTCTTCATTCGGACAACCCAAAAGCGAGTCCTTTATTTGCCCAATTTTTTTGATATGTTCTACCGTAATTGGCAGCATAACATTAAACCTCCAAATAGTTCATTGTTAGTTATTGTATTGAAGTAATCGCGTAACTTAGGTTTTGCGATTACCAATATTTTCATAATGACTCATCTCTTGAATTTCGTCAAGATATAAAATAGACGTTATGGAAATCATCTCCCTTAAATAATCAAGATATATTGCCCATGTATGAATGTGGTTGAATCCTCAATTCCCGGACAGGCCCCGCGCCGCCTTGCGGAATCTCCCGTTTGTGTACATCATTACAGTATTCATGACTATAGACCAGGAAGAAGCCCTAGCAGCCCCACTCCACGGAGGAGCGGATTGCTTACGCCAAAAATGCGGGAACGGCTGATGGAAAACGTTAAACAGGACGCGCTTGTCCAGTACCGCGGCTTCAGGGCCGCGTTCCGCTCCCGGCTGACTGGCGGCAGCGAGGTAAATTCGGGCGAAGTGGTGCACGGGATAGACCTTTCGATAGCGAGGAACGGGATTACAGCGCTTGTCGGCGAAAGCGGCAGCGGCAAAACGGTGAGCGCCCAGGCGCTTTTGCGGCTGCAAAGCCCCGACCTGGTGGATTATTCCGGCGGGGAACTGCTGTTTGAGGGCCGCGACATCCTCAAGATGAGCGAGGCGGAGCTCCGGCACATACGCGGGCAGGAGATCGGCATGATCTTTCAGGAGCCGGCCACAAGCCTCAACCCGCTGCACCGCATAGAACGCCAGGTCGCCGAGCCGCTGGTGATTCACAGTGGCGTAGGGAGGCGGGAGGCGCGGCCTTTGGCGCTGGAATGGCTCCGCAGGGTCGGCCTCCGTGACGCGGAAAAGCGGCTCGGCGCGTTCCCCCACGAGCTTTCAGGCGGGGAACGGCAGCGCGTGATGATAGCGCTCGCCCTGATCAACGGCCCCAAGCTGCTCGTGGCGGACGAGCCGACAACGGCGCTGGACGTTACGATTCAGGCGCAGATACTTGATCTGATCCGCTCTCTCCAGCGGGAACTGGGCATGGCGGCGCTGTTTATAACGCACGACCTGAACCTGGCCCGCCGCGTCTCTGACCGTATCGCCGTGATGAAAGAAGGCCGCATCGTGGAAAGCGGCGGGACGGACGAGATTTTCTCAAACCCCAAAGAGGAGTACACGCGGTTCCTGCTGTCAGGCGACTCAGACGATGCCGGCCCGGAACCCAAGGCCGGCGGAAGCGCGGAGGCCGCCTCGGTAAGCGGACTTAAGGTGTATTTCCCGGTGAAAAAAGGTTTTTTCCGCCGCACAGTCTCGTATATCAAGGCGGTTGACGATGTGAGTTTTACGCTGCGCGGCGGGGAAACGCTGGGGGTTGTAGGTGAAAGCGGCAGCGGCAAGACAACTTTGGGAAAGGCGCTGCTCAGGCTGCAAAAAAGCGAGGGCGTGATCACGATTGGCGGGCAGGAAATACAGGGTTTGGATGAAAAATCGCTCCGCCCCATACGCCGGAAGATGCAGATCATCTTTCAGGACCCCTACGGCTCGCTGTCGCCGCGCATGACGGCGCGCGACATCGTGGGCGAGGGGCTTTTAATACACAAAATCGGCGCGAAGGCGGAACGCGAGGCCCGCGTCAGGGCGGCGCTCTCCGAGGTGGGGCTGGCCGACCCGGACTTCCTTGACCGCTACCCGAACGAATTCTCAGGCGGCCAGCGCCAGCGCCTCGCGCTGGCCCGCGCCCTCGTGATAGAGCCGGACATCCTCGTCCTGGATGAGCCGACCTCCAGCCTCGACCGCGCTACCCAGTTTCAGGTGGTAAACCTGCTCCGCGCCCTCCAGGAAAAACACGGTTTCTCGTACATCTTTATCAGCCACGACCTCCGCATCGTGCGAAGCCTCTGCCATTCGCTGATCATCATGAAGGAGGGCAGGATAGTGGAGGCCGGCGCGGCGCGGGAGGTATTCGGCAGCCCCCGTCACGAGTACACCCGGACACTGCTAAAAACCGCCCTGGAATGAGGCGGCTAACGGCGTCATTCCCCAATTCGCGGGAGGCAGAGTGGCAGGCAGAGCCTCAGGCGCGGTCTGCCGCTTAATAAGTCTCCCCGTTCATCGCTTCGAATTGGCCGCGGACTTTCCCGATCAACGCAAGCTCGCGCAGCAGCGTCTTTTCGTAGTCAAGGCTGCCTGCTTCCATGCGGGCGGCCTCGTCCTCCCAGAACTGGACGCGCTGTAAGTTGATAAACCGGAAACGCCTGTCCAGCGCCTTTTCCTGCCATTCCTTTGCGCCCTCCCAGTAGTAGAGCGCGGTACGGTAACAGGTTTCGGCGGTTTTAAGGCTGTCAAGGTTCTGCTCCTTCCACGGCGCGTTGTAAAAGTAGGCGTTGCGCTTGTTCCACTTGTTGCCCAGCAGTATGTACTGTTCGATGAGTTTTAGGTTGATGTGCATCATAAAGAGGCAGCGGTACTTTTCCCACTGGACGGGGTTCTCTATCAGCGCCTCGGCGTACAGCGGGTTGCAAAAATCGGCGGCCAGCGCCTTTTCCAGCCAGTATATGTTCTCCATCGTGTCGTCCGGGTACTGGATGTGGTGGAGGTGGTAGAGCCTGTAAAACTGCTCCTTGTAGCGGACGATGTAGGCGTCCAGCGGAGCGGCGGTGGCGGAGAGCAGCAGGATGACGCCCAGCAGTACGGCAGCCAGGCTGCGTAACGGGAGAAGGCGGCGTTCGGCTGGGAGGTCTATTGGGTAGTACACCTCTTAATTATCGGCAGCAGGCTGATGTTTTGCCAGACCTCCTCCGCTACGGCGTCTACCGGGGAGGATGCGTCTATCACGGCGACGCGGCTGCCTTCGGCGCGGCATGAATCGAGCAGGTGAAGATAGCGTTCGCGGACGCGGAGTTGAAAGTCAATTCTCTCGTAGATGTCCTTTTGGGCGCGTTTTTCGAGCCGTAGAAGCGCGGTATGCGGGTCTATGTCAAAGTACAGCAGCAGTTCAGGCGCGGGAAAGCCGCTGTTCAGAGCGGCAGGCAGCTCGTCGCCGCACTCTATCCCCTGGTAGACGCGGGACGAGAGCGTGTAGCGGTCGCAGACGACTAGGCTGCCCCGCCGCGCCGCCTGTACTACGCCGTCCTCCCCGTACAGGTGCTCGGCGCGGTCGGCGGAAAACAGGCGGGCCATCGTTTCGCCGCGCAACTTTACTTCGCCGCGGAGGGCCGCGCGCAAAAGCTGTCCGACAGCGCCGTCCGTTGGCTCGAATGTAAAAACTACGGGCGGCAGATTTTGCCGCCCTTCATCGAAACGCCGTTGCAGAAGTTCAAGCTGGGTGCTTGTGCCGCTGCCGTCACCGCCTTCAAACACGACAAAGTTTCGCAGAATAGCCATGCCGCCCTAACCGCGCAGCCTTTCGACAAAAGCCGCCTTGTCATCCGCGCCAAAGAACGCGGCGCCTGTTACCAAAACATCCGCGCCGGCGGCGGCGGCTTTACGTCCCGTTTCCTCGTTGATTCCGCCGTCAACCGACACGAGAAAATCAAGCTTTTCCCGCTGCCGCAGCCGCGCCAACTCCTCTATCTTTGAAAAACATTCCGTAATACAGGTCTGCCCGCCATAGCCCGGATTCACCGTCATCACAAGGACGAGGTCAACAAAGGGCAGCAGGCTGACAAGCGCGCCGCCCGGCGTGGAAGGCACTATGCTGACGCCCGCCTTCTTTCCAAACCCGCGTATGCTCTGCGTTACCCGGTGCGCGTGAACCGCGGCCTCCAGGTGGAACGTGATGTAATCCGCGCCGGCGGCGGCAAAGACCGGCACAAGGTTTTCAGGCGCGCGGGTCATCAGGTGTACGTCAAACGGCAGCGCCGTCCTGCCCCGCAGATCCTCCACCATCTTTGTCCCAAACGTGATCGGCGGAACAAAATTCCCGTCCATCACATCAATGTGTACCCAATCCGCGCCCGAAGCGGCTATATCGTCAACCGCCCGCCCCATGTTCGCAAAATCCGCGCTCAGTATAGAAGGCGCGATCAACCGTCTTTTCATGCTGTCATTATAGCGGAAGGCGGCCCTTTGTTAAACGCCCACAGGCCGGCGGCCAGCCTGCACCGAACATACGCGCAGGCCAGCCTGCACCGTAGGCAGGCAGGCAGGCGGGTTACTAAGAAGGGGGAGCGGCGGCTCGTAACATTCCGCCTCCTCGCACGGTATGGGGGCTTGCCCAACGCTGCTCCCCCTGTCTCCAGCCGCCGTCGCCCGCAAGCGGGCTTAGGGCGTCTTCCGCCACCCCCACTACTGGCGAGTGGCTTTGTAAGTGGAGGCGGACTTGGCCGGTATGACAAAAAGGCTTTTTCATCTATGCTGAAACAATGGAACCTAAAACCACTCCGCGCAAGATGCCAATAGGCATACAGGATTTTGAAAAACTAAGGAATTTTGGCTGCGTCTATGTTGACAAGACGGAGTATGTATGGAGGCTTGTAAGCGAACCGGCCCCCTACTTTCTAAGCCGTCCGCGCCGTTTTGGGAAGAGCCTCCTGCTGACTACGCTGAAAGCGTACTTTCAGGGCAAGAAGGAACTGTTTGCAGGGCTTGCGATAGCGGAACTGGAAACGGAATGGCAGGAGTATCCGGTACTCCACCTTGATTTTAACTCCGGCGCTTATTCCAACCTTGATGAATTTAAAGACTCACTTGACATTCTCCTGCACAGGCAAGAAGAAGTTTTTGGGGTGGACGAGAAGGAAAAAACATTTCCGGCACGTTTTGAAGGCCTGATCTACCGCGCTTACCGAAAAACCGGAAAACAGGTAGTAATTCTGGTGGACGAGTACGACAAGCCGCTGCTGGAAAGCTTAGGCGACGAAAAACTGAACGCCG
>JAIRMP010000018.1 GCA_031258615.1 Spirochaetaceae bacterium
CTTTAGGTCGCTGTAGTGTCCGCCGCTGCCGATCTGTTCCGTAATCAGGTTTGACAGGTAGTGGCTGATCCGCGAGCGCATACCGGGTATGTTGGAGATTTGTATCTCTATGGCGATAACTTTTCCGCTTTTGGCGCGCACTTTGACATCCAGGATTTCGAGTTTGTCGCCGCTGAACTCCCGCTTTAGGTGCGGGTCTACGATGATTATTTCCTCCAGTTCCTCGCCGGCCAGCCCCGGCAGGACGGCCTTAAGAAAATTCACCAAAATATTCTTGCTGCGCTCGTCCCCGAACAACATCTTGAAGACAAAATCCACTTTGGGAAGCATTATTTTCATGGTTTCAGTATAGATCAATTATCACCAGGCATGCCAGCAGGCCAGCCTGCACCGAACGTACGCCAATGGCTGACTCATTGTCCTTGCGAGTCGCTAAGCGTGAAAGCAGGCGGGTTAGCCCCCTCGCTAAGCCATGTAACAACGGCCTGGAGTTTGCGGAGACAACCGCAGAGCGGTTGTCCAAGCGCAGGCTTGCACGCAAACTCCTCCCGTTGTTGTAGAGTTTAGTGCAGGCTGGCCTGCCATTGCGTGAAGGGCGCGGGGGGCTTACAATTGGGGGATGGCAGCTAAGAAATCCCGGCGTTTATACATCATAGGGGCAGGCTTTGCCGGCAGGACGCTGGCTAACGAAATACGCGGCAAGGCGGTATTTGGCGAAGTAGTCGCGTTCCTCGATGATGACCGCGGCAAAATAGGACAAAGCGTTGACGGCATCCCCGTTTTAGGGCCGATACGGGATGTGGCGCGGCTCCTGCGGCGGAAAAGCGCGGACGAAGCTGTCATAGCTATACCCGGCGTATCCGGCGAACACCTGCAAGACCTCTACGCCATCCTCAAAAAAGCGGGCTTTGAACGGATACGGATACTACCCGGCATCTCGCAGATAGTAGATGGCGAAGCCCACCTGATACAGACCCGCTCGATAAACCCGCAAGACCTGCTCGGCCGCACGCCGATCGCCGTCAACCTGAAAGAAAGCCTGGCCTACCTGCGCGGCAAGCGAGTCCTCGTTACAGGCGCGGGCGGCTCGATAGGCGGGGAACTGTGCAGGCAGCTATTGTCCGGCGGCGTAGAGCGCCTCTACCTGTTCGGGCACGGCGAGAACTCCATTTACCAGATAGACAGGGAACTACGCATACTGCGGGACGAAGGCGTTGGCGAGAAAACCTCGCTCGTCCCCGTGATAGGCGACCTCAAAGACCGGCGCTACATGGAGCACATAGTAGGCAGGCTGAAGGCGGACGCCGTTTTCCACGCCGCCGCCTACAAGCACGTCCCGCTGATGGAAGAAAACCCGGTCGCCGTGATAGAAAACAACTTTTTCGGCACGGACAACCTGCTTAACGCGGCGCGGAAGCGCGGCGTTAAACGCTTTGTGCTGGTAAGCACGGACAAGGCGGTGGAACCAGTGTCGGTCTACGGCGCTTCAAAATACCTGTGCGAGCGCCTCGTTCTTGACGCGGCCCGCTCGGACACCGGCGGGGCCGCAAACTTTATGGTGGTGCGCTTCGGCAACGTGCTGGGCTCGCGCGGTTCCATCGTGCCGCTGTTTCAGAAGCAGATCGAGAAGGGCGGCCCCGTTACGATCACCCACCCGGACATGAAGCGCTGGTTTATGACGATACCGGAAGCCTGCTCCCTCGTGCTAAAGGCGGGCGGAGTCGGTAAAAACGGGTCGCTGTACCTGCTGGACATGGGCGAGCCGGTAGCGATCCGTGACATCGCGGAACAGATGATACGCTTCAGCGGCTACGAGCCGGGAATCGACATAAAGATTGAGACGGTTGGCCTGCGCCCCGGCGAGCGGCTCGGCGAGAACTTGTGGGCGTCCCACGAAAAGCCGGTCGACACCCAGTACCCCCGCATAAAAGAAATCGAGTACCACGCCGAGCGCCCGTTACCGTTTACGCCGGAACCCGATATAGACGCCCTGCTCAAGAAGCTGCGGCCTGTATGCTGCTTCGACGAGGCTTCCCCTGAATGTTACCGGGACGCCGGCCTGCTCCGCGCGATTCTCCACGAAGCTATCCCTACGCTGCCCGCTTGCGATTCCGCCCTCCCGGTGAACAGTTAGACTCTAGTCCCGGCAATCCCATTAATTTGGGCGCATCCCCGCCCCGCGTAAAGCCCCACAACAACTCCCCCCGTCATTGCGAGCGCCCGCCGGGCGCGAATCAACCGTATTTCTCGGATATTTTTCTCACTATAGATTTATTGTTCCTGGCATATCAAGTTTCAACTCATTAAGGAACTGTGCAGAAATAACATGACCAAACGGTCATGTTATTTCCTAATTGCATAAGCAATTAAAATAAAATGCTGTGCATTTTATTTATGCACAGTTCCTAAGGATCAAATTAGCATATTTACCGGGTTCGCTGGTAACCAGGACGCGAGGAAAAACATCACACTTGATACAGCGCATAGACCTAAGAGCCTGAACGGCGGGGATGAGAGCAAGTTTC
>JAIRMP010000169.1 GCA_031258615.1 Spirochaetaceae bacterium
CGGGGCGCGGCGGCTGCTTTTTTTTACGCTGTTTTCGCTGATCTGCTTTGCGTCCGCGCTCTATATCATCGGCAATAAACGAAATTTTACGGGAAAGACCCAGGTTCTATTGCTCAACATTATTATCTACTCAGGCATATTCCTTGCCGCTTGCGTCCTGCTCGACTTTGTTTTTGGGGCGGGCTTCGCGCTGCTGAAGCGGAAAAAACATATTCCGTTCAAATCGTTCGTCTTTTTGCTCGTTGGGCTTGCCGCCTTTATCTTTTCCGGCCTTGCCGCCGCTATTCTGGTTTTGACAACGGGAAACATCGCGTGAAGAAGTTATTTGCCCTGCGGGGCGCGACCCGGTGCGAAAACAACGAGGACGACATCGTTAAGCAGGTTTCCGCGATGTACGATGATATTCTTTCGCTGAATCACATCAAGGAGGCGGACATAGTATCGCTGCAATTTTCTGTTACCGCCGACATTGACGCGGTAAACCCCGCCTCCGCGCTGCGCAGGTCAGGCAGGGCGGAAAACCTGGCCATGTTCGCCGTCCAGGAAGCCGCCGCGCGCGGCGGCCTGCCGCGCGCGATCCGCTGTATTCTCCACTGCTACATGGACGCCTCCGCCGCTCCGCGCCATGTCTACCGGAACGGCGCCGAGGTTCTGCGCCCGGACAGGGCGCGGAACCTATAAATCGGGGAACAGCTTTACACCAAGCGTCAGCACAATGGCTGTCGACCTTGAATACGGCGCTTCGTCAACTGTATGGTACGGCGATGGCGCGCCCTGATTCGCCAGCCCGTCTATGTTCGTAAAGTACGAAAAAACGATGCCGGCCTCGCCGTAGACTGTGGCGGGCAGCTTGCCCAACGTGTGCTCCGCGCCGGCTTTCAGGATGTGGAACCATTGGTAAGCGCCGTCATGCAGAAAGTATTTCTTTAACACGTCCTTTTCGTCACGCCCGTCAGGATCGAGTTCTGACAGGTAAGAGCTTCCATCAACGGCGTTGGGTCCGAAGTCCGCGCCGTGACGGATCATCTGGTACTGAAAATGAATTTTTGACGAGCGGCCTGCCATCGTTTCAAAGCGGAGCAGCAGTTCGTCCGAATTGGGAGGCAGGTAGTAGCCTATCCCCACGCCGTTGTTCGTGTAGGCCGTTTCCATCGGACGTTCGTCATCTAGGTCGTTGTACCACGGCGCAAAATTTCTGTTATGCGTATAACAGTACGGTTCTATCTTTGTGTAAGACAGTTTTATGAAAGAAAACGGCAGCGGCGGGATATGCACCGTTGTCCCGGCCTGAAACGCGAACATCGTTCTGTCCAGAATTCCCATAGAAGGCTGTATTTCCAATTCATCGCAGAAGAATGAAACCCAGGCGCTGGCGATTCCGGGGATATTGCCTTTAATATTAAAAAACATGGCCAGGTTGTCAAAGTCCCCAATATTGTTTTGATAAAAAAAACTGCTTAACAGCGGGAACGGGTATCCCAGCTCAAAACGTTTGGGCCATACGACAGCGTCCCCAAAATCAATGTGCAGGAAATTCTTGATATTGAATTCAAGCATCGTTATTGAAAAAGCGTTTTGGCTGGACCATGAGGAGATTTTGATTCCATCCTGGTTAAAGTATTCAAGCTCGCCTGTTAATGAAGAAATACTGAACCATGAAAGCGGCTGAAACTGCCCCTCTACGGCCAGGAACGGCTGCGCGCTGCCGTTAAAAACCAGGCTGCTACCGGGAGACATAGCCGCCCATTCCCTGCGCAGCCTGCCGAAACGGAATGTCAGCGCGCCGTCAAGGAATGTAGCGGCCACATCCCCGTTGATCGCGTAGGCCCCGGCAGGCCGTTCGGGAAACGTTTGATAGCCGGACGAATTCAGTTCGTCAAAAAAGAAAACTGAGCTGTCCCACGCTTTTTTGTACGTAAACGGAAAATAGGCCAGGGGTTCGCTGTACGCGGGCAATTCCCTGTTGATAAACTCGCCGTCAGTTTCAAAATCTTTGTAGTATGTATAGTAAAAGCCTTCCTGTTTTCGCCTTGCCCTTAAAATCCCTCCCGAAACAACCGCGTCGTAAGAAAAATGGTTTCCTATATCGCCTTTCAGGTAAGCGGAAACCCAGAGAGTTTCGCCCCAACTGTACGCCGTTTCCGGTCCCGCTTTTACAGCCTGAGAAAATTCGGCGTCTATCTTTAGGCCCGCCTCCGCGTTGATTTTGATGTTTTTTTTTAAAAGCGTCCCGGAGGCAAAGTACCGCCCGAGCGCCGGGTAAAGGCCTTCTTTTTTGGGGGTATACTTTTCCCTCTCGTTTTCCAGAATCAACTTTTCAGCCGGGCTGAGTCGTCCCCTGCCTGAGCTTTCCGCGGCAAGCGCCTCGTTTATCGCGGAAAGGATCGCCGCGCGGGTATGCGGTTTTGAAGCCGGCAGCGGACGGCAGAGCCCGCGCTGTACGGCCAGATCAAGGATTTGGTATATGTGGTCTTCGACAGGAACCGGGACATGGGACTGGGCGGTCAGCGCGCAAACCGGCGCGACCGTCAGCAAACAAAACAAAAATGACTTTAACATAACGCTGATTCTGAAATCTACCGGCGTGAAAATCAAGCGGCGAAATCCGGGACGAGCTAGGCCAGATATACCGGTGGGGGAAGGCAGCCTTTTGTCGAGGGAATAGCGTTACATTGCGCGGGGGTAAAATTTATGCCTGTAGTACGCTGGCGCATATAAAATTTTTTAACAAGTGCTTTGACAAGAATCTTATTGTTACCGAGTCGGATTATATTGACATATACAAAATAAACCCGATGTCAGGCCCGTTGCAAACCGCCGGTGTTATGCCGCTCCCATAGCGGCGGCTTGACGATGTCTATCGCCTTTACCGGACAGATCTCGTGACAGCAGTAACACCGTATGCAGACGCTGTAGTCGATCAGTACGCGCTGGTCTTTGCCCTCGCCACGGAGACTCATAGCCCTGGAACCGCAGATGCGGGTACAGTTTCCGCAGCGTATGCAGACCGCCGGGTTTATGGCGGGCCGGGGGGTAAAGCGCTCCCGCAATTTGCGGAAAAACCGGGGAAAAACCATTTCGGCCAGTTGGTTTCCGGCGCTTTTGAACGGTATCTTTTCAAAATCGGGCAGGGCAGCATCCTGCGGCTTTATGGCCGGGTATTCGATTTCCGAAACATCTTTAAGCCAGATGCCGCGGGACAGCGCCTCACGGCAGACGGGTATTCTGGCCGGCGGATAGCCCACGATTTCGCAGGCTGCTATATCGATCGCAAGCAGATTTGACGAGGCTAGTACCAGGCCGATTTTACGCGGCGTACCGGAGCCTGGCCCCGGACCTTCCATGCCGACCACCGCGTCCATGAAGGCGTAGTCCGCCATAACCGCCGCGTTGAGGTCTACCAGCATACCGGCGAACGCGTCGCGGTTGGGGAGGCGGACATGCATCGCGCTCTTCAGCACGGACGGGATGAGGCCGAAGAGATTCTTCATCGCTCCGGTAAACTGGAGCAGTTGGTGGGTCTTGAGTTTCGGCAGGCTGATGATGCAGTCGGCCTCCCGCACCGCGCCGGTAACGGTGAAATGTTTGACAACTTTCCCGTCCGATCTGGTAATTTCCATCTTGCTTTGGGTAAAGTCGACCCATTCCGCGCCGTTGCGCCGTGCCGTTTCTCCGAGTCCTGAGGCTTTTGCGATAAAACCGGGCTGCTGTAGACCCGGGCTGTCGCCCACAAGTATGCGTTTGGCCCCGCTATCCCTTACCAGCCTGATAACCGCTTCCAGAAACAGCGGATGTGTGACGATCGCCTTTTCCGGGGCCGAATCGTAGACGATGTTGGGTTTGAGAAGTACCGTTTTGCCCCGGACATCAAAGCCGCCGGCAAGTTCCGCCGCCTTTTCCAGACTCTTGTAGAGGAGTTCCTGCCGGTAGTCCGCACAGTCAATAATGGCGACTCTGTTGTTCGCCGGAATATTTGATTGGTTCATGGGTGAGAATATAACGCAAACAGGCAAAAAGATACATAAGCCGGCAAACCGGCAGGGGCTGCTGTTGACCAGAGCATTGTGTCCTGCTAGATTGATAGCGTCATACTGTATGGTAATTCGTGTAATATAGTGAGGTAAACAATGAAAAGTCAATTCTTTTTGGTATTGCTGATGGTTGGCGCGGCTTTATTCACGGCTTGTAACGCCGACAGCTCCGGCGATGCTGAGGCAAGTATCCTCGACGCCAGTCCCAGATACAGCATAAGCATCACGACGGAGAAGGAGGAAGAGGGGAGCCTGGTTAATGTGGTCAACACGGACGGTATAGTTACAGTAACCCCGTCGGGCAGAATAAAGGCCGGGGCGACAGTTACGCTGTCGGCGCACCCGCAGCTTATCACGGACGATACCGTGGAGACGCCTGAATACTGGTTTGTCAAGTCGATAAAAGGCGCTTACAGCATGGAGGGCGGCCCTGAAAGGACAAATGTAAGTTTCCGCCCGTCTTCAAGCGTGTCCAACGAATGGACGTTCCGCATGAC
>JAIRMP010000187.1 GCA_031258615.1 Spirochaetaceae bacterium
TACCAGACCTTGCTGAATATTCCCAGGACCGTCAGGGACAGACGCTCGTTTCCCAACGGAATACGGTACTGTCCCTGAATCTGCGCGCTTGTTTTCCGTATGGGTATGTCCACATCTTCATAACTTACATCAACAACATCGGTAAAATTTACGGCTATAGGAAACATTAGGCTGAAATTCATCCACGTAATGCTTACAGGCGCGATGTTATGCCTGAAATCGTAGGCCGGCGACAGAAAAATCAGGTTTTGGTCCATTGGATCGGATATAAACGAAAAGAAGCCGGCCCCGTCCAGGCTCAGATTCCGGAAGTTGCCGCCCGCGCTAAAGGCGTCCGTTCCGTCCCACATGATTGAACTGGCCAGGGGGCTTACCAGCGGAAACGGAAGCCATAAGTTGAACGGGTTAAGGTATTTGATGGGATTGTAGAGTTTTGCGGGGGGAAGCCGTTCCCCGTCAACCGTGGCGCGCGTTTCTTCCGCCGTCCCGGTGTCGTTCCGCCAGCGAATCATTTTTAACTCCGCCGCGCCCTCCGTTTCAAATTCCTGTACGCTTTGCGGAAATTCCAGAACCTTGTCCCAAACGGAAAATGACGCGCCGTGATACACCGCGCCGCCGGACGCTACCGGATAAAAAACGCCGCCTGAAAAATCTGCCCTGCTTAAACGCGCCTGTATGACGGCTGCGCTTTCATCGCTCCCGTCCGCCAGGCCGCTTATACTAACCGAGCCAAGTTTGTACATCCTGTCGTCATCATTGTACGAAAAGTAGAGCCGTCCGCCCGAAAAACGCAGACCCCGCATATAGCGCCATACATAGCCGTCAGTTTCGCCGCGCAGGGAGTACACGGCGCTTGTCCTGTAGTTCAACAGCGAGAGCTCGCGTACGCCGGATTTTGCCGAGGTGAAGGCCACCCACTCATCGTCAAGCGGGGAGGGGTTTGAAAACAGCAGCGTCTCGCTCCCGCGCAGCAGGACTTCCTCGCGCCGGCCATCCCTGTCGTCGTCCGGACGGTAAACCAGGCTGGAGATATGCGTGTCGGAATTGAGCGCGACAACGCCGTCCCTGAAGTAGCGGGCGTTGTACAGCCTGTTCCACCGGCGGCCTGTGCGGAAGCCGCTTGCCGCGTCGTATTCAACGACGATTGCGCGGGAAAACTGCCCGGTATTCGCCCCAAGCCTCCTATAGGCCGACACGAGCAGCCGCTTGCCGTCCGCCGACACATCGAGAGCGTACGCCGTGCCGTCAACCTGTACGGCCGTCCTTGTCTTTCCGGTTTCGGTATCGTAGACAAGAACCTTCGCGGCAAGGCTGTCTATAAAAAATACTTTTCCGGCGGCGGCGGCCATATCCCTTATGATGCCCTTTCCGCCGTAAATGACGGCGCTTTTGTTTTCCCGAACCCCGTCTATGGAGAGGCTTTCCCTAAAGTTGTTCCAGCAGTCTTTTATTGAAATGCCGTACACCTTCCTGAATATGCCGTAAAAACCGGAATTGTAGTGGACGAGTGACAGCGGGAAATCCCTGCCCATCTCGCGCCACAACTGTCCGTACTTTTCCATCCCGTACTCTTTTTGCAGGTACGAGCTAAAGAGACCGCCGTAGTTGTAGTAAGTGTTGCCGAGCGGCGGCAGGTCCCAGACGCCCTCCGCCTGGAACGGCGTCTTGAACCTGTTTTCAAGAATATCCTGCCTGAGCTTTTGTTTTATCAACGGATCGTTTGCCCGCCCCGTGCCGTCCAGACTTTCGAAGCTGACCGCCGCGCCTTCTATCATGAACCACGGGGCGGTGAGCCCGGCGGGGTAGACCCAGCCGCCGAATATGCGGTAAAAAAATTCCTCCGTCTTGCCCCGTGTGCTGCCGGTAACGGCGTGCGTCATCTCGTGGAAAAAAAGCGCTTCCAGCGAATTGGAAAATACCGTCCATTCTATGGAAGCCGGCGTGTCGAAGATGACGATGTGGGGGTACGGTACCGGATTCATGTAGCCGTTGTGTTCGTCCGTTTCGGGGGTTATCACGACAGGAACCCTGCGGCTGAGCGTAATACCGGTAAGCGCGGCGGCCTCATCATAGAGCGCGTCCACGCGGGCGGCCAGCTTTCGCGCTGTCGCCTCCGACTTCGCGGAATATATCAGCTCGAAATGTTCCGTCTGTATTACGCGCAGAATCGAGTATGGCTTAAAATGCTGGGCCGCTAGCGGAAAAGCGGCGGCGATAAGCAGAATTAGGAAAATATATTTTTTACATTTCATTATGCTATCCGGTAAACAGTTTGATTCCGGCGCTTTCAATTCTAACGCTTTGCCCCCGCTTGTTTAAGCGCCCCGCGTTTTCCGCGCTAAAGGTTCATTGAGGATAGACGGGAATGAGGGCGGCGGAACGGCTTACCGCAAAATTATAATGCTCAGGCGTCAGCGTGTGCAACAATTTTTTCCGTGCAAAAAGAAGAGAAAGGTGGTATAGTGAAGATATATTCCAAGGGAGGGAATACCTATGAACAAGACACAAGAAGAACTCAAACAAAAGACTTTAGAAGCCATTGCTCCGGATATTGGGGAGATGCTGGAGCATTACGATGAGGTACTGGAGCCGGAAGATACACTAAATACCCGGATAGACCGGATTGAGGCTATGTGGGG
>JAIRMP010000255.1 GCA_031258615.1 Spirochaetaceae bacterium
CGGTGCAAACAGGCCGGTATGAGATGGGATGAAACTAACGCCATCGGAACCTATGGTTCCGCTATATGCTGAGCCTCAGAGCCAAACACGCCGGTAATCTTTGGTTTAAATGTGTAGAATCTTTGCTTTCCACCGTTTAATTACACGGAAAATTTGGTACACCCCCGCTATAATGAAGCCGCATGGCGCTCCGCGCCGGGCGGCTTCATTTCGCTTCTATCCCTTGCGCTCGTCCCGCGGTGTCTTTTTCGCCGCTATGACAGCGGCAAACAGGCGGCAGGCGATTCTATGCGTTCATCCTGGGAGCCAGCCGGCGGATTTTTGCGGAGTGGCAGTCGTTCCCGCATTTACCGGGCAGTGATTGCCTTGTTGATCAGCTTCATGGGTGTGCAAACGTTGCGTGTTTGCTTAAAGGGTTTGCGCCATAAATTCCGGCTCACCAGTCCGCCTCGCAAAGCCAGATCGTGTCACCGTTAACCGGTACTGCCGGGGCCGTCCTTCTCGTTGATTATGCGGCTGCTGCCGTCGTCCACATAGCGCCAGCCGCCCGATTCGCCGGAAGGGGCCGGACCGCCGCCCGGACGGTAAGCGGCGTCGTACGCGGTCAGCTTGGCGTTGGCCTCATCAACCTGACCGCCCAGCGTAAAAAGATCGTACAGGCTGCCAACTCCCCCCAAACCTAAGGTAAGCATCCAGAGTATGCCGGACAGGGGTTTTCCCAAATAAAAACGGTGAAGCCCAAGTATGCCGAAACCGGACAAAAGCCAAAGCAAATACGCCAAACTTTTACTGTACATGGTATGTTAAGATTTTAACGCTGTTGTCTCATCGCAGCAAGGTGAATGGAGTTTTACAGTTAAAAGAAAGCTAAAAGTGGACGCTTATGAAAGGCCCCTACCGTACCGAAATCAGGGTAATCAGGTGGATAGTGAGCAATTGGGGGAGTGATGTGGATGTCCTTGTCATCAGAATAACCGGGGTACGTCAGGTATTAAACCGATAGGACCGGAGAAAGGCAGACAGAAGACAAACGGGACATGAGGTCAGGGCTTGGCGCAAACGCGCAGGATAATTTGTAGTTTACCGGCGGATCAAACCAGATAACAGGACTTTGAGGCAGAGAGGCTGTCTGCCATAGGCGGGCCTATGGCAGACAGTTGGTTTGTACATTTCAGGCGGAGCCTTACTCTATGATAGCGACTATGTCGGCCATCTTTACGATAAGGTGCTCTACTCCGTCCAACTTAACCTGTGTACCTGCGTACTTGTCGTACATCACTTTCTGTCCGGGCGACACCGTAACCTTTTCTTTTTCTGTTCCGGGGCCTACGGCGACCACCGTTCCGGTTTGAGTCTTCTCTTGAGCGGTGTCGGGAATTATGATTCCACCGGCGCTTTTCGTTTCCGCCTTCTCAATTTTAACAAGAACGCGGTCAGACAAGGGTTTAATAGCCATTGCTACCTCCATATTGTAAATGATTTATTTTATGTAAAAATCTAGCAAGAATTTTTTATAGTGTCAACACGGAAGTTTTTAAAGAAGGTTCGACATTTTCTCAACGTGGCAAGGACTAAAATGCGCCCAAATTAAAAGTAAGATTGCCGGTAATGGGGAATGAAAAGCTCACCCTTTGGCGGAGGCTATCGTTTTTCCTACGCCATGCTGTATATTGAATACTATGAAGATAAATTCCAAGCGGAGGAAGCGCCGCGGCGCTTCCGCTCATACCGTGCCGAACGGAAGCCGCCTGCCGGCGCGGGTTTTGCTTATCTTTTGCGCGGCGCTTCTTATAGCCGCCGGCATAGCTCGCGGGGACGCCTCCGCCCTCTGGCGGAAGGCCGTGTTTGTCTGCCTGGAGTGTGTCGGAATTGGTTAAACGGCGTTTGGTACAAACATTATCCCTGCTCCTCTACAACGCGGACATAGCCAACTTCAAAACCGGCGCTGTGTCCAAGAGCCCGTTGAAAAACGGCTGCGTCCCGGGGCTAAACTGCTATTCCTGCCCGGGAGCTCTTTCTTCCTGCCCGCTAGGCGCGCTGCAAAGCGCGTTAGCGGAAGGCCGCCCGCCTTTTCTGATCGCGGGGATACTGCTTCTGTTCGCCGTTACGCTGGGCAGGACGGTCTGCGGCTTCCTCTGCCCCTTTGGACTGGCGCAGGAACTTTTGTACAAAATACCGTCCCGCAAGCTGCCTAAGAGCGCCTTTACCCGCCGGCTCACCCTGATAAAGTACGGCCTCCTGGCGGTACTTGTGATCGCTTTGCCCCTCGCTGCATTTCTGGCATGGGGCTACGGGGCGCCCTTTTTCTGCGAATTCGTCTGCCCGGCGGGAACGCTTGAGGCGGGCATCCCCCTGCTTCTGGCAGATCCCGCCCTCCGCGGCGCGGCGGGCGGCCTGTTTCTTTGGAAGCTGGGAGTCCTCGCCGCGATAATTGTACTGTCCGTGTTCTGCTTCCGCGTGTTCTGCCGCTTCCTCTGCCCGCTTGGGGCGTTCTACGGCCTTTTCAACCGGTGGGCGGTATTCGGCGTGAAAATCCGCGAAGCGGCCTGCACACACTGTGGAAAATGCGTAAAAAAATGTAAGATGGATGTATTGACTGTTAATGACCGTGAGTGCGTGCACTGCGGTAAATGTATTGGCGAATGTCCGGGCCGGGCGCTTGGCAGGTCAGTTTTTTAAGGAGAATATATGAAACATAGTATAAAAATACCGGTCAGGCTACTACTCTGCGCCGTGCTTCTTTTGGGCAAGGCCGCGCTCGTTTTTGCGGATCAACCTGCCGTTGGCAAGGCGGCGCCTGACTTTACATTCACAAGCGCCATGCCGTTGAGCAAGCCGCGTAAGCTGTCCGATTACCGGGGAAAGCCGGTCGCCCTCCATTTTTGGGCTACATGGTGCGGCCCCTGCGTCCGCGAACTTCCGTTAATCGCCGGAGTTACCGAATCAAAAGCGGGAGAGCTTACCGTTATTGCGGTAAACTGCGCGGAAACGGACAGGACGGTTTCCTCATTCCTTTCAAAAAGGAATATCCGCTTAAACCTCGTGATGGACTCAGACGGCAAAATTTCGCGCCTGTACAACATAAACGCGATCCCGCAGACTTTTATGATAGATGCGGACGGGGTGATTCGTTCTGTACAGGTAGGTTCCTATACAAAAAAAGAACTTGATAACGCCGTGAACACGCTGCTTGAGAATACTCAACGCCAATAGCGTTGAGTATGAAAGAACAACGCGCTGGAAGTCCGATAATTACCCCTTGCGCACACCTCATTTTTCACTTAGAAAAATTGTAACTTAGTCACCTGTGTGCCTTTGGCGCAGGCAGGCTGGCTGGCCTGCTTTGATTGTGGCGGCGTAGATGCTGTTTAGGATGCCGAGGAAGGCGGAGATGGAAAACAGGAGCTCTATGCCCGTCTCTTTCCATATCCAGCCGCCGGCGAGCGCGATAAAGATGCTGATGAAGTGGTTGACGGAAACCCCGGTGTACAGCGTGGATGTTACCTCTCCCGGGCTTGCCGCTATGTCCTTTACGTAAACGCTGCTTGCCATGCTGGCAAGCGAGATGATCGCGTCTAGGACATAGTTCACGCAGACAACGATGTACGCGATGCGCATCGGGAAAATCCTGTGCGAAAACCCGTAGAAGAAGCATACCACCACCAGGAGCAGCGTGTCCGTTACCATGACGGGCTTGTACCCCAGGCGGTCGATGATCCGTCCCGTAACCGTGCTGAACACCGTGCAGGCGCCCGCGCTCAACGCAAAGAGCAGCGAGATCACGGACGTGTCAGCGCCGTACTGTAGAATCAGAACGTATGGCGCGAATGTTAAAAACACCTGTTTGCGCGCCCCGTAGAACACCTCCAGCATATAGTATTTTCTGAATTTTTTTGCGAAGTATAACCTGCGCCGCGTTACTTTTTCCGGGCTGTCATTGATCGCGAGCGCGATCAGTACCGAAAGCGCCATCAGCAGGATGGAAAACAAAAATACCGATTTGAACCGCGCCGTATCTTCGCGGGCAAAACCGAGCCGCGTAAATACAAAGAACATCACCGCGACGATTATGTAGCCCATAATATTGCCGAACTGGGCGATGGCGCTGCTTATGCCGAGCGCGAGGCCGCCAGTTTCTTTTTTGGCAAGGTCGAGCGAGATCGTGCTCCTGAGCGGCAGGATTATGTGTTCCCCAAAACTTGTTACAACGATAAATGCCACCACGATCACCTTTCCGTTTCCGCAAAGCAGTATGCCGGCTATGCCGAGCGTCATTATAAAGAGGCCTATCTTGAATATTTTGTTTTCACTCATGCGGTACATCCACGCAAGTACAAACACGACAAGGAATCCGGGAAATTCACGGAAGAATTCAACGATACCGCGTTCAAAAGGCGGAAAACGGACTATCTCGGCAAGATAGTTGTCCAGGACGCCCTTGTACAACCCGTACGCGATGCCGGAAAGCGCGAGCGTTACTAAAAAACGGCTAAACTTTGCCCCGCCTTTGTATATATTTTTCAGGTTTTGGAACAACATCAGGCTAGTATAAGCAATTCCGCCACATCAAGCCAGCTACGCCGGTGTCAGTCATTGTTCGCATAAATCCAATTACCGGAACACAGTTTTACATCGGGGGACTGGAGTATCAGTGGTAACCGGGCCTACCAGAATGACGCAAATGCCCGGCTTGCTAAAGTCAATATTACGGCGCCCCAAAGCGGCCCCATGCCGTTTTTTCTCTCAGCGACTTTCGTTACAGCCCCCAGCCCCGCGACAAAGGCAGCCGCCGCCTGGGGGCGGCAAGCGCGGTCATGATGGGTTTTCCAAAAAAGCCGTAACAGCGGCGCTGTTGGTTTATGAAAATGCCTTAATAATCAATCGGGCGGTAGTCTCTTTTATT
>JAIRMP010000082.1 GCA_031258615.1 Spirochaetaceae bacterium
TCCTTAAATGTATGCCCTGAGTCTTTATATTCAATTACACGCTTTCTGAATTTCGTATCGTATGCCATACATCATAGTATAGCAGATGTTCTCAGGTATTGTAAAGCAGAATTACTATACCATAGTTAAGCGTACATTAATACTCGCGAATTGTCTATCGCCCTGCGTAAATGCCGCATTGCCAATGGTGTCAGTCACCTTTTTCACCGACACACCCCTATTGACAAAGCCGCGCCGTATTTCATGGCCTATGAAAAGTATGCGGCAAAGAAAATGAAGGCGTTGCAGGCACACCTAACGAAACCTCCGCATAGAGTCCGGCCAGTTGCTTATACGTATAGACTGGGCAGTCTTCATCGGGAACAATGGGCAGTTTTGCGGACTGTTCTATCCGTTTAAGTTGCTCCTCTGTAGGTTTATCATTCATACTCAATTTGCCTGTTGTGATCATGGTATAATTTCTCCTCAGCTTTTGTGGCTGCTCTTGCGGATATAAGCCTAACAGTATCTTCACCGCGTTCTGTAAAAACGACAAAAAGTGTCCTGTTGACAACTCCAATGGCGAGCCATCTTTCCTCGGTATCGCTATGGTATAAATCCGGTAAAATCACCCGGAATGGGTCGTTAAAAACAAACTTTGCATCTTCAAACCTTATGCCATGCCGCTGTTGATTGAGAGTGTTTTTTTCATCATCCCATTCGTAATACATCCGCCAATACCATAGGTAAGCATACATTAATACTCGCGAATTGTCTATCGCCCCGCACACCACACCGCATAATGTCAAGCGGAGTTTTTAATTGTGGCTTGACAGCAACCGTAAAAACATTTGACTGATTACATAATTAAGCATACAATTTAGTATGACAATAAGGGAGATAGAATTTGACCCCGATAAAGCGGCGCAAAACTGGAAGTATCATAAAGTAATGTTTGAGGATGCCGCTCTTGTATTTGCCGATCCAATGAGGCTTGAACGCCTAGATGACAGTATAGGCAATATAAGCGGAGAGGAACGCTGGCAAACGTTGGGCAAAGTGGGCGAAGTCTTGTTTGTTGTCTATACGGAGCGCGTAGGTAAAACGCGTTTAATATCAGCGAGGATCGCAAACAGGCGGGAAAAGAGGAGCTATTATGGCGATGACAACGATAACGATAAGAGATGGACAAAAGCCGACTAGAGAACAAATAAAAAGAATCCGCGCGGCGGCTAAACTGCCGGTTAACTATACGCCGGACTGCCCGCCGTCTACGCCAAAGGCGCTGGTAGAATTCGCGGCGATGGCGCGAGAACTGCGGAAAAACAAACGGCACATAAGGCCTGCCGTAACTATACGGCTAATGCCGGATTGTCTTGAAAAATACAAGGCGATGGGCAAGGGGTACACCGGAGTAATGGCGGACGTTTTGGAATACGCGGTCAACAACCCTGAAATATTAACCGGCGCGATGACAAAATAATTTTTTTGCCAGGGGATATGACACATCTGTACCGCATAATGTCAAGCGGAGTTTTTAATTGTGGCTTGACAACGCTTGACAAACAACATTTCGCTCCCTTGACATTTTCATTTTACCTATATTAAATTAACCAATCCTGCGGGCATGAAGTCCGCGGCTTGAAAGAACACTTTCAAAAACACCCATGAAGGGACGGTCACAGCAGGGCTCAAAGAGCCGTAATCCGCCCTTTTATGGGTATTTTTTTGGAGGTTTCTGATGAAACGTTTTTCTATTAGATGCGGCGTGGCGCTTATTGCCGTGTCGCTGCTGTTGGCGCTTTCCTGCACAAAGCCGGAAGAAAAAGCCGCCGGTACCGTCGTGTATTCCCATCCAGCCAATGTCGGGCCCTTGAACCCGCACATGTATTCGCCAAACGCGATGTTTGCGCAATGTATGCTGTACGAGCCGCTCGTTAAACTAAATGACGACGGCTCTATAGGCCCTGCCCTCGCGGAAAGCTGGGACATTTCGCCGGACGGCCTGGCGTATACGTTCCACCTTCGCAAAGACGTAAAATTTACGGACGGGGAGCCGTTTAACGCGAATGCCGTCGAGCTTAACTTTAAGGCGGTAATGGGAAACGCGGCGCGGCACGCATGGCTCGGCATTACCGATAAAATCGACAAATACGAGGCTGTGGGGGAGTACGATTTCCGCCTGACGCTGGTTTCCGCCTACTATCCCGCCTTGGACGACCTTGCCCTGCCGCGCCCGTTCAGGTTTTTAAGCCCTAAGTCCTTCCCCGACAACGGCGACACGTCAAAAGAGATAAAAAGCGCGGTGGGAACAGGCCCGTGGAAGCTCGTGGAGACGGCGCTGGGCGAGTACGACTTGTTTGAACGGAACGATTCGTACTGGGGCGGGAAGCCAAAGCCTGAAAAAGTGCTGGTCAAGGTGATCCCCGACCCGGTTACACGGGCGCTCGCCTTTGAATCGGGCGACATCAACTTCATATACGGCATAGGGCAGGTAAACTACGACACGTTTAACCGTCTGCGGAACAGCGAGGGCGTTACCGGCGCGATTTCCGGCCCCAGGGGGACTACCACGCTTGCTTTGAATTCCGCCCGCGGCCCCACGAAAGAGCTTGCGGTGCGGCAGGCGATACAGCATCTTACCAGCAAGGAGGAGGTACTAAGCGGCGTAACGCTGGGAACTCAGATAAAGGCGGACTTCTACTTTGCCCCCAGCGTTCCGTACTGCGATGTAGGCCTACAGCCCTATCCGTATGACGTTGCCAAGGCCGCGGCCTTGCTGGACGGGGCGGGCTGGACGCTTCCGGCTGGTAAGACTATACGGGAAAAAGACGGCGCTCCGCTGGAGATAGACCTGTGCTTTGTGGGGAGCAACGCTGCGGAAAAGGCGATAGCGGAGGTGCTGCAAGGGCAGGCGTTAAAACTCGGCGTGCAACTCAAACTACTTGGCGAAGAGCAAGATTTGTTCTATGCAAGGCAAAAATCCGGCGAGTTCGGCATGATATTCAGCGAGACCTGGGGTCCGCCCTACGAACCGCACGCTATGGTGTCCTCCATGCTGCTTCCCTCCCACGCCGACTACATGGCGCAGATAGGGCTGCCTATGAAAAAACAGCTTGACGACGAGATACGCCGCGTGTTTGTTACCACCGATGTCGCGGAACGCTTCGCCCTATACAAAGATATTCTGACCACCCTGCACGACCAAGCGGTGTACCTCCCGCTCTACCACAGCACGATGTTCGAGGTACACCGGACCGCGGAAATGACGGGCGTGCGTTTCGGCGCGGACAAAAACCATATCCCGTTTGAACTGATCACGCTGGAGTAAAAAATGGGGAAGTTCATAGTCAAACGTGTTTTGATACTCATCCCCATGCTTTTCATCGTGTCGCTGGTGGTGTTCGCACTGCTTCACGCCGGCCCCAACGACCCGGCGATGAGCTACCTGCGGCTTTCCAACATCCCGCCTACGGACGCGGCGCTGGCAAACGCCCGCCATGAGCTGGGGCTGGACAGGCCGCTTGTTACCCAGTATATAGACTGGATTTTCCACGCCGTCCGCCTCGATTTCGGCATCTCCTATGTAACGAAGGCGCCGGTTACCAAGCACCTGTTGCACTACCTGCCGAACACGCTCTACCTCGCGGCGGTCTCTATTCTCATCATGATAGCCTTGAGCCTCCCCGCCGGTATGCTTGCCGCGAGGTATCATGGAAGGTGGCAGGATAACGTCCTGCGGGCGGCTGCGTATATCGGCGTTTCCGTGCCGAGTTTCTGGTTTGCCTTTTTGATGGTTTTCTTGTTTGCCATGAGGCTCAAATGGCTGCCCGCGCTCGGCTTGGGGGGCTTCCGCCATGTGATAATGCCGGCAGTTTCGGTCGCGCTGATGTCAACCTGTGTAAACGCCCGCCTCTTGCGCGGGAATATGCTGGAACAGATGAGTTCCCGCTTCGTCTACTATGCCCGCCTGCGCGGTACGCGGGAATCGTTCATCACGAACCGCCACATCCTAAAAAATTCGTTTATTCCCGTTGTTACCGCTATGGGGATGCACATAGGCGAGATACTAGGCGGCGCGGTTGTCGCCGAGGTGATATTCGCCTGGCCCGGTGTGGGTCGCTACGCCGTCTCCGCCATCAACAACCGCGATTTTCCGGTGATGCAATGCTTCATCCTGATGATGACCGTGATATTCGTGCTCTGCAACCTCGTCATCGACATCATGTACGCCGCGCTCGACCCGCGCATCCGCTACATGGAGGGAGGGGTCTTTCATGCATGACATAGGCGCCGGCTCGGTCCGCGTTCACGGACACGACCACGGACACAAACACACAAACGCCGGAAAACGCCCCGTTACGCTGGTAGTTTCATGGGTCGTGCTTGCCATCCTATTGCTTACTACGGCCCTCGCTCCGGTAATATCCCCGCGCGACCCGTACGCGATAGACGTGGACAAGCGCCTAGCGTCCCCAAGCGTTGAACACCCCCTGGGCACAGACCATCTGGGGCGGGATATGCTTTCACGGCTGATATGGGGGACGCGGGCTTCCCTCGGCTCGGTAGCGTTTATCGCTGTGCTGATAATTGCGGCGGGCTTTGCGATAGGGGC
>JAIRMP010000097.1 GCA_031258615.1 Spirochaetaceae bacterium
CCCAGGCTGAAGGTAACGCCGCTGTGTTTTACGCCGGACAGCGCGTCGTAGACCGCCATGACGCGCACCGGATAATCATAATGGATGCAGGCGCGCTCGCAGCGCCGGCACACCTTACAGCCGGTCATGTTTTCAAGCGCGGATGTGTCCAACGCAAAGCGGACACCGCGTATAAAGGCCGCCGGATCGCAGGGGTCTTCGCTTTTCTTCCGCTGGGGACAGGCGGCGGCGCAGGGCGGGTCGTGGCAGAGGAGGCACCGGGAGGCTTCCTCCACCGGATCGATAAAGCGTTCTCCCTTCCGCATCACAAACACCCGCTTTCAGACCGCTTGATGTAGCGCCCCTGTCCCGGAACGCCGACATAGTTCCCGTTGTCATACACCAGTTTCCCGCGCAGGAATGTTTTTACCGGGTAGCCTTTAAGCGGCTTTCCCTCCCAGATCGTCTGATCGTAATCGGAGTGCATATTTTTTACGCTGACGGTAAAATCCCTGGCGCGGTCGTACAGCACGATGTCCGCGTCCTTGCCCACCGTAACGCTGCCTTTGGAAGGGCAGCCGAACAGCTTTGCCGGCGTTTCGGCGCACAGCCGCACCGCTTGGGAAAAGGAAATCCTGCCGGTATTCGCGGCGGACAGCATATAGGGATAGAGGTTCTCTATGCCCGCGCAGCCGTTGGGTATTTTGGTAAAGTCGTCCCTGCCCCAGTCTTTTTCCGCCTGCATAAAGGGACAGTGGTCGGTGGCGACCGTATCGATCACGCCCGCCTTGACCGCCCTCCACAGGGCTTCCCGGCTTTCGGCCCCCTTCATGGGCGGCGAGCAGACAAAGTTCCTGCCGTCCTCCCGCTTGTAGACATCACTGGTAAACTCAAGGTACTGCGGACAGGTTTCCGCAAAGACCGCGTAGCCTTCGGCCTTTGCCCTGGCCACCTCTTCCACCCCCTCCTTGCAGGCAAGATGGACGATGTAGAGCTTGGCGCCCAGCGCCTTTGCCCAGTGTACGGCGCGTTTCACCGCTTCCGCCTCGACAAATTCAGGCCGGCTCAGGTAATGGTACCATGGGCTTGTCTTGCCCGAGGCAATAAAGGCCGCTATACGCGCATCAATGGCGTCAGGGTTTTCCGCATGGACATTGGTAAGGATACCGGCCTCCCCGGCCTTCTCCATGATGCGCATCAGCATACCGTCGTCAATCATCATGCCTTCTTTCTTATAAACCATAAAACACTTAAAACTGGACACGCCGTAATCGGCGGCCTTGGGAAATTCATCAAGGAGCGCGCATCCCTCGCCCAGATCGGTTATCGCGCAGTGAAAGGCGATGTCGGCGCAAGCCCCCGGCTCGGCCAGCGCGCGGCGTTCCTCCACCGTCCGGACTATGCCCTTGCCCTTGCGCTGAATCGCGTAATCGAAAACGGTGGTAACCCCGCCGCACACCGCGGCCCTGGTGCCGGCCTCATAGCTGTCCGCGGAAACCGTGCCGCCAAAAGGCATCTGCAAATGGGTGTGCGCGTCCACCGCGCCGGGCAGCACATAAAGCCCTGAAGCGTCCACTGTTTCCACGCCCCGCAAGCCGCCGCCGGACGCGCCGCCCCCGTCTATGACGGCTATGCGCCCGTCCTTTACGCCCACATCGGCCCGGTATTCCCCGGCGCCCGAAACAACGATCCCGTTTTTAATGACCAAATCCATATTTTTTCCCTCCGGACTCAAATTTTTTCCCTCCCAACTCCGATAGTTCTGTTCCGAACTCCGGGTAGAAAAATCCTGCCCGGAACTCGAAACTTCGGGCTCAAAACCCCGCCCGCTTTTCAGGCGGGGTTTTGAACAGCGAAAAACTACTTAGCCATCGCCGCCTTCCAGTAGACATCGGTGTAGATGTCGGCGGTGGTCAGCGCCTTGAGCTTTGCCGCGGCGCTTGAGTCGGAAAGGCCGGCATACGCCCGCGTTTCAGCGAGCGTCGTTTGGAACGCCGCCTCGTCAAAGCCGCCCAAGTTGTCCAGGCTCACCGCGTTGCCCTTAGTGTCAACCGTTACCAGCTTGGCAACCTCAGCGGCCATGTACTCCTGATGGGGCTGGGACACACTGGAGCCTGCCTGAAACACGATCCGCGCGGCCTCCTTGGGGTTTTCGCAGGCGTATTTCCAGCCTTTAAGCGAAGCCCTGATGAAACGCGCCAGCTTGTCCTGATTCGCCTTGGCCCATGACTCCTTGACAAACATACAATCCTCCAGCATGGCGACCCCTTCGGTATTCATATCAATGACATTGACCCCCGTCCCGTAGCCCAGCGCGCCTTCATAGGAATTTACCACCAGCCCCAGCTCGTTGTAGGTCATCGCGGACGCGGCAGTGATGTTGCCGTTATCAAAATCGTTCATGTCAAAGCCCTGCTGAATGAGGGATTTATCCGGCATACCGAGCTTGGACAACAGCGCCTTGATTTCATACTCATTGCCGCCCATCCAGTTGCCCACCTTAGTCGCGGCGGTGATGTCCGCGCCCCTTGCGATGCCGGATTCCTTCTTCGTTACCAGCACGAGGCCGGACCGCTGGTAGACCTGGGCTACATTGATCAGATCGAGCCCGTTGGCCCGGGCCACAATCAGATTTGAAACCCAGGTAACCCCGACATCAACCTGCCCGGAGTACACCGCGGCGGTCTCGGTAATATCGCCGCCACCGGGGATGATGTCAACCGCAAGGTTCTCCTCCGCGTAGTAACCCTTGGCCGACGCCACATAGTAGCCCATGAACTGCGCCTGCGGCAGCCATTTAAGCTGAATCCTGATGGCATCCCGCCCGGCATCCCGCCCGCCTGTGGCGGCCTCGCCATTACCACGCGCAAAAACCGCGCCCGCACACAACAGCGCCGCCAACACCGGCAGCGCCACACTCCTTACCTTCTTTTTCATTTCTTCTCTCCTTATAAAAGATGTATTTAACTCACCCGCAGACTATCCGCGGATAGAATTCCCGTATCGCTCCCGCGCCGCCTCAGTCTCCGCTCAATCCTGCCGCCTGTGCCTGAACAAGAGCCTTTCCAGATTCGCGGCCAGAATGAAAAACACGATGCCGATTGCGGAGGCCACCAGAATGTACGCCCAGCCGACGGTCATCTGCATCGTTCGGAGGCTGTTGCGGATTTCAAATCCCAGCCCTTCCACCGAAGCGGCAAAATATTCACTGATGATCACGCCTATCATGGCCGCCGCGATATTGATGCGCAGCGCGGTAAATATGTAGGGCAGGCAGTTGGGAAGGCGGAGTTTGAAAAAAGCGTCCGCCCGCGTACCCGCGTAAGACTCGATGAGGTCAAGGGCAAAAGGCTTGAGGTCGGTAAGGCCCCGGTATACGTTCACGCTCATGGCAACCATGCTGACGATAGAAACGACCGCGGTCTTCGCGGCAAAGGCCGAGGAGGAAAACCACAGGCGCATGATCGGGGAGAGGGCGACGATGGGAATCGCGTTGAACGCGGAGATGATGGTGAGTCCGCCCTTGCCCAGCGTGGGGCTTAGCGCCGCAAACAGAGCGGCAAGAAAGCCGGCAGCCGAACCTATGCCTATTCCCGCGAGGAATACCTGCACCGTTACCCACGAATCGCGCAGCGCCTTCGCGCGGTTTTCGATCAGCACCCGAACAATATTATCGAGCGTGGGCAGTTGAACCTCCGAGACGCGCAGGATGACGTGCAGTATCCGCGTCTCGTTGAGGATTACGATGAAAAGGCCGAACAAAACCGGCGGCAGCGCGCCCGTTAAAAACCGGGAACTTCTCGCGCTCATCTACTCGCCTCCGTATTTGTAGGGCATGGCGATTTTTTCGACAGCCGCTATCACCTGATAGCTGAGAATCCCCAACACCGCCGAAAGCAGTACGGTTGACCAGAAAACCATGATAGGAAAGCCGCCGTAAAGCGAATAGGTGATGAGATAGCCTAAGCCCGACGCGCCGCCCAGGGTGTCAACCAGAATGGCCGCCGTTATCGCCATGGGGGCCGCAATCTTGAGGCCGGAAAACAGGAAGGGCAGCGCCGCGGGCGCCATCAGCTTGCGGTATACCGTGTACTTGTTCGCGGCCAGAGAGTACATGAGGGCGAGTTTTTCAGGTTCCACGCTCTTAAAACCGGCGAGTGTGTTCACCGCGACCGGAAAAAAGGTGATGAACGCCGCTATGAACAGGCGTGTCTGCGCTATATTGCCGATTATGCCGGCAAGAATGGGCGCCAGTCCCAGAATCGGTATCATCTGTGAGGCGAGCAGGTAGGGAAACAGCATACGTTCCACGATGCCGGCAACGCTCATAACCAGAGCCAGCGCAAAGCCCGCCGCCGCGCCTAAAAGGAAGCCGGCCAACGCGCGGGAAAGGGTCTGACCGGCGTGCGGGAATATCAAAGACCCGCGGACAACGAGGTTCGCTATTATTTGATGCAGATACGGCAGCGTGCGGGACGCCATTTTATCCTTCACCACATCGGCAAGGATGAACGACGCTTCCTGCCACATAAGGAATACAACGCAAAGCCATCCGAAAATAACAACGCGGCCTTTTAGCCGTTTCACCGTAACGCTTTTCATCATACGCCCTCGAAGCTGTTTCTTATTTTGACGACTAACTCGTTGAAACGCGGGCTGTTCCGCATTGCGGCGGCGCGCGGACGGGGCAGATCGATCGCGATCTCCGCCGAAAGCCGCCCCGGATGGGGGCTTAACACAAAAACCTTGTCGGAAAGAAAAACCGATTCCGCTATATTATGGGTAACAAAGACCACCGTTTTATTCGTCTGCCGCCAAATTCCAAGGAGGTCCTCGTGCAGTTTTTCCCGGGTAAATTCATCCAGCGCGGAAAAAGGCTCGTCCATCAGAAGAATTTCGGGGTCAATCGCAAACGCGCGGGCAATGGAGACCCGCTGCTGCATTCCGCCTGACAGTTCATGCGGGTAATGATTCTTAAACTGCGTAAGCCCCACCAGTTCTAACACATGGCTGATCCGCTCCGATACTTCGGCCTTGGGCAGTTTCAGTATTTCAAGCGGCAGGCGGATATTTTTCCAAACCGTCCGCCATTCATACAGCACCGCGCTCTGAAACACCATGCCGTACTTCTTTTTGAGCCGGGCGTTCCTCGGCAGCCCTCCGTCTATATAGATAGAACCCTCGGTAGGCATCACCAGATCGCCGATTATCCGCAGCAGGGTCGTCTTGCCGCATCCTGAAGGCCCCAGCAGCGAAACAAACTCGCCTTTCCGTATCTTGATGTTTATCCCGGTAAGCGCTTCGACATCCCGACCGCCCTCGGCGCGGTAGGTCATGCCTATATCTTTGCAGTGAATTTCAACCGGTTTGTCCAGTTGCCATATTTGACTATTCGTATCGCTCATCCAGTTTCACCTTTCTTTTGTTTAGCAATAATCGTGCCAAATTGAAAATACCGTGCGGCGCGGGAACAAGTCCGCCGCGCAACGCTTACTCAAGGCCGGCAAAACGTAGTCGAACCGCAGGTTCGCTATATTGGGGATGTTGTATGAAATAGCGCCTGAATAATAGCATGCAATGTATGAGAAATTATGCATCGCATAACGTTTATATGCGGTATTTAGAGGGCTTTATCAATAAAAACCTAAATGATTCAATATAAAAATGAGTAGCCAATTAGCATTATTCGATGCGGAAACACAAGAAACTCTTTATGAAAGCAGGGAATTTCTTACAAAACAACTCATTACCTATATAGGAAATAAAAGGGGGCTGTTAAATTTCATAGGCAATGGAGTTAAAATTGTTCAAACCAAACTTGCAAAAAATAAACTCAAAATGTTTGATGTTTTCAGCGGTTCTGGTATTGTAGCAAGATATTTTAAACAATTTGCGGATTTGTTAATAACTAATGATCTAGAAAAATATTCAACAATAATTAATCAATGCTATTTAGCAAATAAAAGTGATCTGGATATTAAAATTCTGTTATTTTATTATCATGAAATTATCAATGAAACCAATAAGCGATTGAAAAAAGGTATTTATAAAAATAGAGAGATTGGAATTGGACAATTCGGTGGTAAAAATGAAGATGCGTTATCCAGAATAAAATGAAATATAAAATTACCTTTCCCTGTATTTAGTAATTTTGAAACAGACATTTTGGTATTGAATGGCGATTCAAATAAAATAATAAATAATATTCCTGAAGTTGATTTAGCATATTTAGATCCGCCTTATAATCAGCATCCTTACGGTTCAAATTATTTCATGTTGAATTTAATTCTTGATTAGACTTGTTCGACAACCCGGTTGGTCCTCTCACAGTCTTGCAGTTTTTCAGGCTTTCAGCCTTACAAAACTGCGTTTTTTAATGGAAGTGGGCGCGGAAACTGAAGTTTCCAAACAACTATGATTTTGATACTTCCTCTATGCGTCCTGATGGCGGAATTCTTTATTTGGTATCTACGGATAATGAAAAATTCCCAATTCTTATTCGCAAAGTCTGGTTTAATACCCCGTAGCAAACTCTGTTTGCGCGCTTGCCGCGGCTCAAAAGAACCGCCTGCTACGGGGCGGTTCGTCCTGTAAAGAAATTTATAATATGTGGGGTCTGCGTAGCAGCCCCCCACTTGCGGATAAGGTACACTTACAAAGATTTGGTATTAAACAAGACGTTATTATAAATTTCCGCAGCCGATCGAGCCTCCGCGCAAACCCATACAACGCTTAAGATACCGCGCCGAACCTTTGGTTCGCGCTTG
>JAIRMP010000209.1 GCA_031258615.1 Spirochaetaceae bacterium
CCCTACAGACGGAATAAAGCCTGAATCCGTACAAAAATGGCGAAATAATTACAGGATCCCTCCGGTTTTTTTCTTGCCGCCTAGCGGCTCACCCGGCAGACTCGACATCCCCGCTCGGCGGCTTCACTATTCACTGCTACCCCTCACAACAATGGTAGGAGTTTGCGGTAAGCCGCCTTGCGGCGCCGCAAACTCCTATGGCAAGCGCGAAGCGCTTGCCACCCGTGACTTGTATATCCCGGCGACTTTGCATATACTGAAACTATAATCATTTAACAGTAAGGAGTTCTAACATGAGTGTACGTACTACAGGTTCATTGATTGGGGACCCGGTATATGTTACCGCGCTTTCAGACAGCCCCAGGATGATCGTAACTTCGGTTGATGCCGATGCCAAACAGGTTACCACTATCTGGTTTTCCGACAGCCGCGAAGTCCAGCAGGGAGTTTTTCCCGCTTCCGCCATCGACAGGGTTGAAGTAAAGTCGCCTCAGCCAAAGAAACCGGCTTCCACCACAAAAGCTGCCGATAGAAAGAAGTAATATCGGCTACAACCTCAACCCGCCGCAATTACAGGCTGTCGAGTCGATTGAGGGGCCGGTTCTCATCATTGCGGGCGCCGGCTCCGGCAAGACTCGTGTAATTACTTGCCGCATTGCGTATATGCTTGATAAAGGCATTCCGCAATCGGCAATTCTTTCTTTAACGTTCACAAACAAGGCCGCCCGCGAGATGGAAGATCGCGTGAAGGAACTTACGGGACGCTCCCTAAAGGCGCTTACCGTGAGTACCTTTCACGCATTCGGCGTAAAAATACTTCGCGCCGAGATTGGTCTGATGGGCTGGCGCCAGAATTTCTCCATATACGATGAAAGCGACAAACTTGAAGCGGTAAAGGAGGCGCTGCGTGAATGTAAAATGTACGGCTCCATCGATGCTAACGACATCAAAGCTGTGGGGCAGGTATTCTCGAAAATAAAAACCGGCCTTTTGCGCTGGGAGGACAAGGGGGTAAACCCGGCGCTCAGGGACGTATTCAACGAGTACCAGCATGGCCTAAAGGTGTACAACGCGGTCGATTTTGACGACCTGCTTGCGCTGCCCATAGAGCTTTTTGAACGGTTTCCTGATGTGCTGCAAAAGTACCGCAGCCGCTACCACTACATAATGGTCGATGAATTTCAGGATACAAGCCAGATCCAGTACAGAATCATGAAGATGCTTGCCGGGCGCAATGTCTGCGTGGTAGGCGATGATGATCAATCCATATATTCATGGCGCGGCGCGAATTACGGGAATATACTGCAATTTGAAAGGGATTTTCCCGATCTGCTGGAGATAAAACTCGAACAAAACTACCGTTCAACGACTACAATTCTGGAAGCGGCAAACGGCGTGATAGCGCACAACGCAAACCGCAAGGAAAAGCGGCTTTGGACGGGCAAGGGCGGCGGCAAGGCGATAGAGTTGTTTTACCCGGATAACGAAGGGGAGGAGGCCGACTTTATCGCTGAGAAGATCAGGGAAACAAAATTCACCGAACACCTGAAATACGATGATTTTGGGATTCTGCTGCGCACGAATTCTTTGATGGACCGCATCGAAGAGAGCCTCCTGGCGGAAAACATCCCCTACCGTGTATCCGGCGGTACAAGTTTTTTTGCCCGTAAAGAAATAAAGGACATTTTAAGCTACCTGCGCCTTATCGGGAACACGGATGACGATGTTAATTTGCTGCGTATAATAAACACGCCGCGCCGGGGCATAGGCAAAACCACGATAACGAAAATCTCTGAGCTTGCCCGCGCAAATCACAGTTCCCTCTGGGACGCGATGGGCAGGATGCGTTACGTGCAGAACACGTTGTTCGAGGAAACGGCAAAGACGGAAATTGATCAGTTTATGACGCTGATAGAGATGCAGCGCGAGAAAATCCTTGGCAAAAAGCAGTTGTCTCAAAAGGTAAAAAACCTGGTGGATGAAATTGATTACTGGTCGCACCTTGTCAGCGATAATATCAGGAACGAAAAGGCGGCGCGATGGAAATTCCTTAACATACAAAGGCTCGTACAGTCTATAGAAACATGGGAAACCAACCCCGATAACCTTGATCCCACACTGTACCCGTACCTTAACAGGATAAGCCTTTTGACGCGAGATGAAGGCAGCGGTGAAGACGAGGCCGGCAAGGTGAACCTGATGACGATACACGCATCCAAGGGTCTCGAATTCCCCGTAGTGTTTATAGCGGGCGCGGAGGAGGGCATAATCCCGCATGAACGCAGCCTTGAGGAGGAAGCCGGCAGCATAGAGGAGGAGCGCCGCCTGTTCTATGTCGCTATAACACGCGCCCGCGAAAAATTGTTTATCACAAGCTGCCTTCACCGCCGCCGTAACCAGAGCCTTATCGAATGTAGGCCCTCCCCGTTCATGGAAGAAATCCCGCCCTCCCTAATCGAAAACAGCGCGGACAAAGCGGACGGGGCTGTGGGGGACGATACCGGCGCCGATGAGTACTTTGCCCAAATCAAGGCAACGTTTGCCCGGAAATGAACCGCCGCCACGCCAGACTAAAGGATTTTGCCCACAGCCGCGCCGGCTGCTGACCGGTACCGGCGCGGTTCGCGGCCCATCATTCGCCGCCAACTGACGGCCCTACGCGGCAAAGACGAGCGCCAGGTCTATTTCCATGCCCGGAAAGGTTTCGGGGGATGCCCTGCCTTCCTGCCCAAACGCGCGCGTGGAAATAGCGCCGTCCCTGCTGAAGGTATAGCTCTGTATGGCTTTTGTTTCGGGGTCTACCACCCAGTATTCCCGCACCCCAGCTTCGCGGTACAGGTTGAACTTGCGGGACATCTCGATTGCCGTGTTGGACGGCGACAGAATCTCCAGCACAAAGTCAGGCGCGCCCCGGCAGCCCTCGGCCCCGCGCTTTTTTTCATCGCAAATGATCGATATGTCAGGCTGAACCACCGTGTCGTCCAGTTCGTCATCCTCGTAAAAGAGCCGCACATCGTAGGGCGCGGACCGCGCCTTGCACGGCTTGCCCCGCAGAAAATTCGCTATTTGACGGAACAGTTCGCCGCTTACCGCCTGATGTTTGTCGCCCGGCCCCGCCATAGCGTACGCCTCGCCGTGAATAAGCTCGTAACGTTCGCCCGGAGCAAGCTCCCATTCCTTGTAATCCGCGTATGTAAAATGTTTTTTTTCCTGCCGCGCCTGTAAAGCATCCGCCATAACATCAATTGGAATATGCCTCGCGCCGCTATGTCAATATCACGTATCGCGCAGGCCAGCCTGCACCGAACGTACGCCAATGGCTGAGGAGTTGTCCTTGCGAGCCGCTGAGCGTGAAAGAAGATGGGTTACACGCTTCGGCCTGGAGTTCACGGCGGTGGTGTCAGCCGCCTTGCGGCGGGACGGTTTATAGCAAGTATTAGCGAAATAGAGTATTTTGCGAAAGCGGTTAGGGCGCATTGGCAGGTGGAAAACAAGCTGCATTGGCATCTTGATTATACTTTTCGTGATGACCAGAACACGACGATGAGGAGGCATGGGGCGCAAAGCATGAAGCGTGCAGCGCTGGCGATACTATCGCTGGTAAAATCCGCATTTAATAATACAAGCTTAAAAGGTATCCGGTTCATGCTTGCCTTGAGTTTTGAGCAGCATATTGAGACCATTTTCAAGCTGCTCAACGCGGAGGCTATCCGTGACCTCCTTCTCACTAATAATTCCTCTTAATTCTATGCGTTTATCCTGATAGTACGGACGCATGCCCTAAGCAGCGACCGGACTTACAGCCAGAAACCAAGAGTTATCCGTACGCGCGGAGCGACGGCGGTGTCTGCCGTCCACGGGGAATATATGTTAAAATTTGGCACGGCGGCCGTGCCCCCATTGATCGGCTTGGGAAACATTCGCGATATTCCTATGCTGGGGGTAATTGTCAGGCGGTTGGAAAACATGAACTGATAACCTAATTCCATCATCGCGCCTATGGACATAAAGACGGTATCGTCTGAATCATCGTACATCGTGCTGTGATAGGTGCATACGATTGAAATCCCAAAGAAAGCGGGAGACAGATAAGTTCCCTTAGGAAATGGAAAACAGAGAAATGTGAACGGGAATTCAAACTCAAAAAAGTTAATCGGCGAATCGGAAAAGGCCGTTTCGCCGGTAAAACCAAATGAAAATGACGGGTTAAGCCTCAAAGATATGTCCTGATACAAATTCCACTGAATTCCTATATCGAAAAACACTGAACGGTTATTGTTTTCATCCGGAATACCGGACAGTATCCACATTATTGGGTTCACATCCAGCACAAATACTGCCTGATCGGCGGTTTTCGCTTCAGGCCGTGTACCCTTTGTTGCAGGCGTTCCGGAAGAGGACTGCGGTTGAGTTGATCCCTGCCCTTTAGCGGAAGGCCGCTGAGACGGCGGCTGGCCTTGGGCTGTTGGCTGACTCTGAGACGGCGGCTGGCCCTGAGACGATGGTTGAGCCGGAACCGGCGATGTAGTCCGCCCGGACTCCTGCCCAAGAATGACACCGCAACTCAAACATAGTAAAAGTGCGGACAGTAAGTATTTTCGCATACATTGTTCCCGCTTCCCCTCACCTAAAATCTGCCTCCGGACCCAAACTAGCGTATTTCAGCTAGTATCTCTTTTATTATACGATCGGTTTCGTCATACGCCGTCTGGCAGGTGCCGACCTGACGATGGCCGCCGCCGCCGTACTTCAGCATCAAACTGCCTATATCCGCCTTTGCCGTCCTGTTCATTATGCTGTAGCCAACGGTAATCACGCAGTTTATCTTTTTCTTGCCGTCAACTACCCAAACAGAAACATTTTGCTCCGGGAAAAGCGTATAAACAAGGAAGCGGTTCCCCGCGTGAATCGTCTCGGCCCCGCGCAGGTCAATCAGAACAGCTTTACCGTCAATTTCCGCGCGTTCCTTGACCATCTTTATAAACAGATCGTTCTGTTCAAAATATACATCAATACGCTCTTTAACGTCAGGCATTGCAAGTATTTCTTCGATGGGCTTGTCCAGCGTAGCGCTGGCCAGTTTCTTCATCAAATCCAGGTTGCTTATTCTAAAATCCCTGAAACGTCCGAGACCTGTACGCGGATCCACGATAAAACCAAGCAATACCCAGCCGGAAGGGTGCATGATCTCATCAACCGTGAGGTTGGCGGAATCCATCTTGTCGGCATACTTCACCAACTCGGCAAACTTACCCAGCTTGGCCTCCCCGCCGTAATACTCGTAGATCACCCGCGCGCAACTGGGAGCAGGTCGTGAAACCCCGTCAAACTTTATGTCCGCGCCAAGCCGTTCCTGTTCGCTTGAATGATGATCAAACCACAGCCCGCAGCCCTTTATGTACGGAACATTTGCGACAATGTCGTTTTTTGTAGCCTCAATCAACCCGTCCTGAATATCCTTGGGGTGAACAAACAGCCAGTCATCAACCAGCCCCGCCGCCTCCAACAACGCTCCGGAGGCCAATCCGTCAAAATCCGACCGTGTAATTAAACGCATAAGCTATATCCTCCGCTGTACACTATACAAAAAACTTCCGGTTTAGTAAATACCAGTTGGCAGTGAGGGATGATGAGCCTCCCCGCCGCAAGCAGCGTGGTATCACTCGTAGAGCGGCGGGGAGGCTCGATCGGTTGCGGAAATTGGATCAAGCGCTTTGCGCTTGATCCCTCAACGCGTAGCGTTGAGTCGTTTACTACCAATTTTTGTGAGTGCTACTGATTCTCGCCCGCCGCAAGCGCTAAACTTGACCCACAGAATCACACTAGGCATTCCCTGTAGGCCAAAAGGATATATAGCTTCATCAGACCTATCCATATAGTCTTCACACCGGGCGGCCCGTTGCTGGGCGCTC